>JAUILJ010000209.1 GCA_030433055.1 Polyangia bacterium | reverse complement strand
CGTGACCGCTGCCCTGCCAGAGGTCGTGGCACAGGTCCGGGGCCTCGCCGTGGGCGAGTTGATCCTCGACGGCGAGTCTATTGCCCTACGGAAAGACCTCACGCCGCTCCCTTTCCAGGTCACCATGAAGCGCTTTGGACGCAAGACAGCGGATCCACAGCTGGCCCGTGACCTACCGTTGTCGAGCTTCTTCTTCGACTGCCTGTACGCCGATGGTAGCCTGCTGGATGCACCCACCAGCGAGCGCCTCGATGCGCTGCGCCAGCTCGTGCCGGCAGAGTGTCGCGTCCCCAGCACGCAAACCGATGACCCCGGCCGAGCTGCGAGCTTCCTCAGCGCTGCGCTGGGCGCAGGCCACGAGGGCGTGATGGCGAAATCCCTCGAGGCACCCTACGAGGCAGGCCGCCGCGGGCAGAGCTGGCTCAAGCTCAAGCACGCCCACACCCTCGATCTGCTGGTACTGGCGGCGGAGTGGGGCAGCGGGCGGCGCAAGGGTTGGCTCAGCAACCTGCACCTGGGAGCCCTCGATTCGAGCTCTGGCCAACCGGTGATGCTGGGCAAGACCTTCAAGGGACTCACGGACAAGCTACTGAAATGGCAGACCGAGGCGCTGCTCAGCCGAGAAGTCGGGCGGGACGCTCAGACCGTGTATGTCCGTCCGGAGTTGGTGGTGGAGATCGCATTCAGCGATGTTCAGATCAGCCCCCAGTACCCCGCGGGGCTCGCGCTGCGCTTCGCTCGGGTGAAGCGATATCGCGACGATAAGTCTCCGAATGAGGCAGATACCCTCGACCGGGTGCGGGCGCTGGCACCTGACGTCTGAGGTTTGTGGGCCAATACGCCTGACTCGGGGGACGATCCCGCGCACTCGCGCGCTCCCGCTCTCGGTAAGTCATGCAGGTCTTCTTCACACGCTTCCCAGTTCGCAGCTGGTTGGCTCTCACGCTGGCGTTGTCGCTGCTCGCCGTGTCGGCCTGGGCGGCACCCAGTGCACCTTCCTCCTCGGTCGCCAGTGCGCCCAGCGCCGCTCCCAGCGCCGCTCCCAGCAGCGCGCCTCCCTCGGCACCAAAGCTCCCCGACGACGTCCAAGCCTTGCGCACCAAGGCCAAGCAGGTCCGTGACCTGCTCAAGGGCGAGCTCGACGTGCTCGTCACTCCCGAGAGCCTGTTCGACATCGACGTTCGCGATGAACGCGCGGTGCAGGTGGAGGTTCAGCGCCTGAAGCGGGTCTTGGGGGGGAGGCCCGATGCAGCCGACGCGGGCGTCGATGCGGACGCAGGTACTTCCGCACAGAAACAGCAGGCACCGAAGAAGGCAACGCCCAAGAAGCGCGTCTCACCCCCGAAGAAGCCGACCAAGACTGGAAAGCCCAAAGACGAAGGCGCCAGCGCAGACGCCGGCGCGCCCTCCCCCGACGCCGCACCCCCAGCTGCCGTTCCCGCGTCGCCAGACCCTGAGCTGCTGGCCGCGCGGCTCGAGCTGGATCGCGCTCGGCTCGACTTCTTGAGCCTGCCCGAAGCCGAGCGCAAAGCGCTCCTCGCAAAGCACGCAGCGCGCGTCGCCGAGAACAAGAACAAGACCAGCGAAACCGCGCAGAAGATCACAGCCACCGAACAGACGCGCGCTCAGGCAGAGGCTGCCCAGCGCCAGGCGCTCGAGCAAGCCGCCCAGTCCAAGAGCGAGATCCTGCGCTTGCTCAACGAGGAACGCGCGCGCTTGCTCGGCGTGCGGGTGAAACAGGCCGACTACGAAAAGTCGCTGCTGGAGCGGGAGAACCACATCGCGAGCTTCGGTGAGACGAAGCTCGAGTGGCAGCGCAAGACCGAAGAGCACATCGAGCAACGCAAGAAGCTGGAGTCGACCAGCTCAGCTACGGACAAGCTCTATTTCGAGCTACGCACTGCCCTGCGGAAAGCACGGGACGAACTGCGCCAGAGCCTGGATGGGCTGAGCGACAGCGGCGACGACGTCCCCAGCGTGGGGCCCGACAAGGTGCAGTCAGGCGGCGTGGAGCTCGACCGTGAGGAGTACGACGCACTGCGGGAGAAGGTGCTCCAGCAGGAGGAAGCCCTGCGCCGCAAGGCGCGGGACGTGCTCTGGAAGCAAGCGAAGGCGCAGCTCGATCTGGTCGAGGCGCTGAACAAGGACCGCCTCGCCTACTTCGCGCTCATGTCGCCCGACCAGAAGAGCCAGCTAACGAGCTTCAGCTCGAGCGGCTGGGACCAGGCGAGCGCGGAGCTGGCGCAGGTAACGCTCGTCATCCGCTTTCACATCCGAGCGCTGCTCGAATGGCTCAAGGCTCCCACAGCGGGCACGGCGCGGAGCATCTTCGCCAGCATCATCGCGCTGAAGCTGGTGCTGTTGCTGGGGGTGTTCGTGTGGTGGCGACGCCGCGCGGATACGCTGCTCAAGTTGCTCGAGGATCGCGCTCAGGAAGAGCGCGACAAGGCGAACCCGACGCTGTTCGGGCGCTGGGGCGTCGGAGTCATCGCGGTGCTGCGCCGGGTGCGCACGCCCCTGGAGACGCTGCTGGTATTCTGGCTCGCGCTGTCCTTCATCGGTCCGCCTGTAGTGGACCTGCTGGAGGTGCGGGTCCTGTGGATCTTCGCGAGCTGGATCCTCGGCGGCTCCGTGGTCGTGCTCCTGGTGGACGCGCTCGCGGGGCGCAACACCAGCATCTACGCCACCACCCACGACGTCGCCGCGCTCCGCTTTCGCACGCTGCGCGTGCTTGGCCGGGTGGTGGTGTTCTTCGGCCTGGTGCTCACGCTGAGCAGCGAGCTGGTGGGCAAGGGCACGCTCTACGACTGGGTGCTCAGCACCTGCTGGTTCATCGCGATTCCCCTGGCGCTGGTCTTCGTGGGTTGGTGGCGCGACGTCATCTTCGAGCGCTTGGCGCCCCGGGAGAAGCGCAACGCCCTAGCGGGTTGGGTCGTGAAGAACCAGACCGGCTACAAGAGCTTCCTGGCAGCAGGGATCGGCGGAGGGTACCTGCTGGGCCTTGGGGTCGTGCGCATGGGGCGCGACTACCTGACGACGGTGACGCTGGTGCGCAAGGTGCTTGCGTACCTGTTCCGACGGGAGCTGACCAAGAAGGCCGAGCTGCGCCCGAAGCTCTCACGTATCCCCGAGGAACAATACCTCGCGCTCGCACCCGAGAAGGAAGCCGAGTCGTTGGTGCACACCGCGGCGGACGAAGAGCTCGAAGCGATCAACGACCGCATCGGCCAGGTGGGCGGTGGCGTCTTCGCCATCGTTGGCGAGCGCGGCTCGGGCAAGAGCACGTTGCTCAAGCGGGTGATCACCCACGCGCCGGACTCGATCTATCAACGCTGCCCGACAGGTGGCGCGGATGAGCTGCTCAAGCAGCTCCGGGAACAACTCAAGCTGCCTAGCGGCGCCGACAGCTCGAAGCTGATCGCCGCGCTGGACGCCATACACGACGACAACGCGCTGCTCATCGACGACGCCCACCGCCTGGTGAAGCCCACCATCGGCGGACTGCGAGAGCTGGACGAAATCCTCGCCCTCGCTCGGGATTCGAGCACCCTCTGCACCTGGGTGTTCGCCTTCGACTCGACCGTCTTCGAGCTGGTGGAGCGCGCGCGCGGCACGCGCCCGATCTTCGACGACGTGATCGTGATGCAGCCTTGGCGTGAAGAGGCGATCGCCGAGCTGCTGGAGGCTCGCACCAAGCAGTGCAGCCTCAGGCCGAGCTTCGAAGGCTTGCTCGAGGACGGCGACGGCGATGAGATCGAGCACGCTGAGCGCCTCGCCTCCACCAAGCGAGGCTACTACCGGCTGCTCTGGGACTACTCCGCTGGAAACCCCGCAGTTGCGCTCCACTTCTGGCGCAAGAGCCTCGGCATCTCCGAAGCCGGAGAGTTGCAGGTCGGGCTGTTCAAGGCTCCCCCCACCACCGATCTGGAGCAACTGCCGGACGCCGCGTCCTTCGTGCTGCGCGCCATCGTCCGCCTGGATCCGGCGACGGTGGACGGTATCGCAGACACGACCCGGCTCCCGCTTCACCAGGTGCTGGACGCCGTGCGCTACGCGGATTTCCGCGGCTACCTGATACGCGACGACGAGGGTCGCTTGCGGGTGACCTGGACCTGGTTTCGTGCGGTAACGCGCGTGTTGGCTCGAAAGCACTTGCTGAACGCATCCCTATGATACGCCTGTTCTTCCTATCGCTGTGCTTGCTCGTCCTGTTCCCAGCGACGGCGAGCGCTCAAACCGATCCACCCAACGTCGAGAAGCTGCTGGGCTTCGTGCGCTGGACCGGCGTGTTGGTGTCGCTCGGCGTCATCGTCGGTGCCGGCCTGCTGGTGCGTTTCATCAACAACGTCGTGGTGAGCCTGGGCGATCGCTTCACCAACCGACGCCTCACGTTCCAGAAGATCGAGTCGTTCCTGCGCTTTGCGATCTACATCGTGACCGGCGCGGTAGTGATCGCGCTGAGCTTCCGGCTGACCGACGCGGTGTTGACCCTGGTCGGCGGTACGCTCGCAGTGGCCATCGGCTTTGCGATGCGCGACCTGGTCGCCGCGATGATCGCAGGTGTGACGATCATGCTCGATCGGCCCTTTCAAGTGGGTGATCGCGTCTTGTTCTCGGGGGAGTACGGCGACATCACGGCGATCGGCCTACGCTCGGTCCGGATCCAGACGCTTGACGACAACACGGTCACCGTCCCAAATAACAAGCTGCTGACGGAGGTGACCAGCTGCGGCAACTACGGCGCGCTGGACATGCAGATCCAGATCGACTTCTTCATCGGAGTGGATCAGGACATCGCCCTCGCGGAACGTATCCTCCGGGAAGCAATGCTGACCAGCCAGTACGTGTACCTGAAGAAGCCGATCGTCGTGCTCGTAAAGCAAGTGTTGAAAGACCAGTACGTCGCCATTCACCTCCGACTCAAGGGGTACGTCCTCGACACCAAGTACGAGAAGGCCTTCGAGACCGACGTCAGCAAGCGCGCCCTTCTGGCGTTTCGCGAGCACGGGGTCATGCCGCCAGCGATCTTGCATCGGCAAATCGAGGACCGCCCGCTGACTCGCGCCTTGACAACGCGGATCCGCGAGGAGAAGCCGCTGCGCCAGTAGCGGCGACTGAGAAAGGCGAGAGACGATCTTGGCGAATGCGATGACTTGGGTCCGAGGCGTGCTGAGCCACCCAGCGAGCGGGCGGATCATCTCCGCCTTGCTCCTGATTGGGTTGGCGTGGCTCATCGCCCGCGCGCTCCGCGGGATGCTGCTGTCCAAGGTCAGCGACACCGGCGTGCGCTATCGCACGCGCAAGTTGCTCAACGGCGGCCTGGTGGCGGTGATTGGGCTGATCTTGGCGACTACCTTCAGCGACAAGCTGGGAGGCATCGCGGTCTCCCTGGGCGTGATCGGCGCCGGGGTGGCGTTCGCGCTGCAGGAGGTCATCGCGAGCATCGCGGGGCGCGTCGCCATCCTGTTCGCACGCTTCTACGACGTGGGAGACCGAGTTCAGCTCGGGGGCATCAAGGGCGACGTGATCGACATCGGCCTCCTGCGCACCACCGTGATGGAGCTTGGCGCCTGGGTTGACGGCGACAACTACAGCGGGCGCATCGTGCGCATCGCCAATAGCTTCGTGTTCAAAGAGCCGGTCTTCAACTACTCCGCGGACTTCAGCTTCGTGTGGGACGAAATCAAGGTGCCGGTGCGCTACGGCAGCCCTCTGGCGGAGAGCAAGCGCCTGCTCGAGACCGCGCTCGTGGAAACGGTCGGGGAATACGTCGCTGGAGCGCGCGGTGAGTGGGGCCACATGACGCAGAGCTACCGAATCGAGAACGCCCGCGTGGATCCACTGGTGACGCTCCAGGCTACGGACAACTGGCTCGAGTACAGCTTGCGCTACGTGGTGCCGTTCACCAAGCGCCGGGTCACGAAGGACGCGCTCTTCGAGCGCATCGTGCGAGACGTCGAGGGCACCTCCGGCAAGGTCCAGCTAGGTTCCGCCACGTACGAGCTGGTGGCGGCGCCGCCACTGCGCGTCGTGAACGAGCGCGGCGAGACGAGCGCGTCGTGAACGAGCGCGGCGAGACGAGCGCGTCCTGAACGAGCGCGGCGAGACGAGCGCGTCCTGAACGAGCGCGGCGTGAACGAGCGCGGCGTGAACGAGCGCGGCGTGAACGAGCGCACGCCGCACGCACAGCGCGCACGCACCCGTCACCGAACCTGAGCCGTTGCACCGCGCGGAACAGCGCTTGACCACGCTCCACGCCTCGGGTCTCATTCAGTGCGATGCTCGCCGCTCATTGCCCACAGTGTGGAGCCGCGAGTCCGGTATCCCTCGCGACACCCGAGGTACTGGACTGCGCCTATTGTCCATACGTAGGCCCCCCGGATCCCCGGGTCGTGGCCGAGCTGCATGCCGCTCGCGAGGCGCTGTTTCGTATTCACTCGACGCGCCGGCAGCTCAGCGTCGGTCAACGCCGCGCCGTGGCACGAGCAGAGAGCCAGCGCCGCACGGCCTTCGTGTTGCTCGGCTTTCTCGTGGCACCGCTGCTGGTCTGCGGCGGTGGGTGCGGCGCGCTGATGGCTCTGGGAGGCGGCGGAGTGGGCGTCTCCGACCTGCCCTGGCTCATTGCGGTGCTCGCCCCGGCAGGCTTGGTGCTGGGAGTGGGCTGGCTCTTGATGCGCTGGCACCGCCGGGGCGTCGAGCGCTTGATGCACTCGTGCGCGGCGATCCCACCGGCTGCGCAGGGCCGCCCGGCGATGTGCCACGTATGTGGCGGTCCACTTCACAACGCCGAGAAGTCGGCCGTGGCGCGCTGCACGTATTGCCACGCGGATAATATTACCAGCAGCGATGTGATGCAGAGCGTAGCGCGAAACCAGGCGACGGTGGTCCATGCCATGGCTGGCGCCGTCGCGGGGGAAGCTGAACGCGTGGCGAAGAGCACGTCAACGGCGCTCACGTTGTCTTTCGTGTTCGCGTTGCTCTCACCAGTGCTTGCGATCCTGCTCGGCTGCGGCGTGCTGATGGTCATGTTGGCCATCCCGACGGCTCCGAAGCCTGATGAGCGCTATGCCTACATCGATGTCGCCGGCACCCGCTGCTACGGCCGGTTCGAGAAGACTGACAAGGGGTACTCGCTGCACTTTGGCGAGCCCTTCCCCGAGCTGGTCGGCGCGCTCGAGGTTGGGCCAAACGACGTGCGGACGGTGCGAGCGTCGGAGCTGGTTGGGAAGGAGGTGCTCGCGATCGGAGACAAGCCGCGAAAAGTGCTCGAGCTCAAGCGCAGCCTCGCCGACGCCACCAACAGACTGGAGGACGGGGAGAGTCCCAACGGACTGTCGCCGATTGGCCTATGCGAGAAGCCTCCCAACCTGGTTGAGCTGGCCACCGACGACAGGCTTCGCCAGTGCGCTGGTGTCTTCGTGGCCGACGGATCAGCGTACGTGGTCAGCGGAGACGACAAAGTCTTCCGCGTGGATCCTCGAGCCAAACAGCTCGCCCAGATCTCCAGCTTTCCCGGCAAGGGTCAGCTGTTCTTCGACGGCAAACAGGTGCTACGTCACCTGTCGACCGGATCGGTCTGGGGAGTCAGCTTGGGCGGCTCCGCCGTACGGGGCAAAGAGGTGCTGAAGGGCGTCGATCAGTTCGCTCTCAGCGCCAAGCGGCCAGTCGTCGCCTCGGCGCTGGAGCTCAAGGTTCAGGACGAAGCGGGAGAGTTCAAGACGATCCACACCTTCAAGACCAAGCCAGAGTCGCTGGCGGCGAGTCCGACACGCGTGTTCTGGTCCGGAACCGAGGGCGTGATGAGCCTACCCATCGAGGGCGGTACGCCAGTGAAGCTCCACGACCGCGTCTATGGCGCTCCCACGCTCTCGGTGCTGGGTGACTATCTGATGGTGCGCGGCTCGTCGTGCCTTTGGCTCAGGGGGGCCGACGGTGAGCGCTCCGAGTGCCCGTACGCCGCGCCGCTGTTCCCACAGTACCCCAACGCCCCTCTCGCGGACGCAGATCACGGCTACCTGATCCCGAACACCACGGATCGCCGCGACGGGGTGCACGGGTTCAAGGTTGGAGACGTGCCGACGTTCGATCGTCACTACGGGCCGGCGAGCGAGCGCGTGAGCTGCATGGGCCTCGATGATCAGTTCGTGTACTGGGTGGAGGCCAATCGCCTGCTGCGAGACATCAAGGCACAGAAGTAGCGTGCCGGCGTTCGCCGTCCGCGGCCCGCTAGCGCATCAGCTCCCGTTGCCTCAGGCGCTTCTGGCGACGCTTGGCACGCCGATCACGACGCCTCTGGTGTCTCGCATCCAGGAACGCTGGAGGGTCCATCAGCTTGCCCCGCTGATCTCTCCAGACGGAAGGGGCGTAGAGCACGCGGCCGGAGCGGTCGTAGATAAGTTTCCACACGGCTATTCTGGATCCAGCGGGCGCGATCACCCAGCCGCCCTCGCGCCAGATCCAGATCCCACCCCGAGACACCCAGTAGCCGTCCACCCACACCGCGTTCTCCCGCGGCGCGGCCGTGATGGGCTCCGGCCGCGGCACCGGGGGTGGCGATTCGACCGGCTCGAACTCGCTCCAGTGGTGCGCGGTCACCGGCGGTCGGGGTAGCTCGGATGCACAGCCGAGGGCCGCGACCAGGGGCCACACAGAGGCAAAACGCAACGCAACACGAACCACCGCGCGCAGCGTATCCTCGACAGACCACGCTGCGAAAGCGCGACAATTCACCCACGCCGCGGATCTCCAACGAAGGTTGGACACGGCCCGTGCCTTGCAACTTCCGGCCCACGCTCATGGGGCGCCCCCTCCCACCTCAGGACGCTGAGACCGACCAAGCTTCCAGGTGCTCCCAGAGAGCTACCTGGCTACTCCGCGTGGGCTGGTGGTTTTGGTGTCTCATCTGCGCGGGGTGTGCCTCGCTGCCAGACGGACGCTCAGCCATCGACAGCGTGGAGTTTCGAGGCAACGAGCAGCTGGGCGGCGACGACATCCAGGAGAAAATCGCGACCCGCCCGAGCCCACGCTTCCTCGGGTTCATGCAAGGCGTCGTCTACGACTACGAGGTCTACGACTTCTACGTCTTGCAACGTGACCTCGAACGCGTCGAGCGACTCTATCGCGCTCGGGGCTACTACAAGGCTCGAGCGCGAGCCGCTCGCGTCGAACGCACGAGCGACGACCACGTGGAGGTACAGATCGAAGTCGACGAGGGGCCGCCGACCCGTGTGCGTCGGATGGATATCTACGGCGTCGAGCAGTTGCCAAGGGCACTTCGAGAGCGCCTGAGCGCCACCGCGCGCGCCCACGTCGGGGTCGGCGCGGTGTTTGACGAGGCGGAGTTCGAGAGCGCTGAAGCTGGCCTCCGGCGCCTGCTCACCGACGAGAGCTACGCCTACGCCAAGGTCGTACGCACCGCGGACGTCGATCTACCTCACAACTTCGCGAGCGTGCGCTTCGACATCTCCCCAGGGATCCAATCAGAGTTCGGCAAGGTCACGATCGATGGCCTGGGTCCCCTGCCGGAGACTTCCATTCGCCGCGCACTGGATCTGCAAGAAGGCGACCGCTACTCGAGTAGCGAGCTGGAAGCCGCTCAGCAGGCGGTGCTGGACCTCGGCGTGCTGTCGAACGTCAGCATCGAGCCCGACGTGAGCGATCCGACCAGCAAGCGGGTGCCTCTGCGAGTACACCTGGAGCCGTCCAAGCTGCACCAGCTGCGCCTCGGCGTGGGCAGTCAGATCGACGTCATTCGTACCGACGTACATGCGCTGATCGGCTGGGACCACAACGACTTCCTGGGTGATCTCAGGCGGCTGTCCATCGAGGCCAAGCCGGGCGTCGTGCTCTACCCCACGCGCTTTCCTAGCTTCAAGTCGCCCACTGCGTTGCTGCCGGAGGTGAAGACTCGAGCGGAGCTGACCCAGCCCGGCTTCCTCGAGGCAAGAACCAACGGTTTCTTGCGCGTGAACTACAACATCTACGCTGCCTTGCTCTCGGGGGACCTCGACGAGGACGCGCCCGTGCTGGGCTACCGCGAGCTCCAGGGCGCCGTGGGAGTGGACCGCTCGCTCTGGCGCTTCTACCTGCGCCCAAGCCACAACGTCGGCGTCAGCGTACCGTTCACATACATCGGCACGCTGGATCCCGATCTGGACCGTGTGCTGGTCTCCTTCCTGGAGCTGTTCGCTTCCTTCGATCTCAGAGACGACCGGGTCGATCCCCACGAGGGCCTGTACCTGTCCAATGTGTTGCAGGTTGCGGGCGGCCC
>JAUILJ010000208.1 GCA_030433055.1 Polyangia bacterium | reverse complement strand
AGCCAGCCGCAGGCACCTCACACGCCGCCCATGCCTCCTGCCTACTACGATCCCGAAGAGGACCCGGTGGACATCCCCACCACCGGTTTACCCCCGACGGTGGTGGGAATGATGGTTCTGGGTGCGCTGTTGGTCGCGGCGCTCGCTGGTGGCTACCTCGCGCTCGCTCCCTAAACCGCACCTCCACCGAACCGGCTTCCCCCGCACCTACCGTGCGCATAGCCGCACCGCCCCAACCCGCCTTGACCCACGCGCATCTGGTTTCTGACGGACTAGGGCCGGCCTGGGGCGTAGGCGACCGGACCGTTTGAGATGCGCCATGCCCTCCGACGGTTGTTGTGGCTGCTGCCCGGCTTGATGCTGATCAGCCTGTTTGGGTTTTGGGCCGTTAGTAGGACGCTGCAACCCAGCGCCAATTCGCTTCCGCGGTTCTTCAACCCCAACCCCGTCAGTGTCCGCAACCTGGCGGAGAAGGCCATGGCCGACGTCGCAGCAGGGGGTGAGGACGGAAGGCGTGAGCTGCGCCGACTCGGAGGGGCGGCGCTGCCTTATGTGCTGCCCCGTCTGGACACCCTTGCCCCTAGTCAACGCACCCGAGTTGCCTTGGCCCTCGCCCCGCTGGGCCGGCGGATGGGAGTGGGTGAGCCGGAGGAGCTCGAGGATCCCGACGCTGCTGTGGTGTTCTGGAGCCGGTTCTGGCAGGACCGCGGCCTCGACTACAGGCCGCTGGTCGTCAAGCGCGCCGTCTCCCGACTGGCAACCAAGAGCTCCACTCTGCGACGCGCAGACGTCTTGGCTCTCGACACCTATGCGCTGCCAGAGTTGTTCGCCGCACTGACTTTGCCGACGAGCGACCAAGACATCCCGAAGACACGTCGTCTGCTTGCGGTCATCGCGCACATCACGGAGCGCAACGCGCAACTCCGCAAGGAAACAAACCTCCACGAGGCCCAGGACGTCGTACGCGAGAGTCGTGAGTGGTGGCGGCGCGAGCGCTCGAACTATGTGGCGAGGGAAGGCACTGACCGGGTGCTCGCGATGTTTCGCGACACCCAGTACGGAGAGTGGCTCACCTCGACCATCGTCTACCGCTCCGATGAACTGCTCCGACAACTCGCGTACGCGAGTGTACCGAGCCTGCGTCTCGCCGGCTGGGCAGTCTTTGGTTCGATGGGCTTGGCGCTCCTTCTCTTATCGCTCCCCGTGATCCGCGGACGCCGCTACACGTTGATCTCCGCCTGCGTGGCGAGTTCCCCTTTCTGGGTCGTGCTGCTATGGGCGGGTTCAGACCTGGGCGCACTCGCCATGGCGCTCTTCGGAGGCATCCGCACGGCAACGTATGCGCGAGCCTTGCAGAGCCAGCTCGTTGGTGCGCCACTCGACCAGGCAGAGCGGGGTTTCGGACTGAGTCCACTCCGTAGGCGGCTTCGCCACGCTCGGCTTGGAGTGGGCTACGCTATCGCTGACCTCCCGCTGGCGCTGCCTGGGATCTTCTCTGCCACCATGTTGGTCGAGCTCGCGACCGGGAAGAGCGCGCTCGGTACTCGCACCTTGCTCGCCATTCGTCAGGGCGACATCGGCTGGGTCATGGTGCTGCTAGTCGCGCTCACTGCCCTCGTGGCTGTCGTGCAGCTGATCGGTGACTACGCGCTCGGACGCTTGGATCCCCGCTTGCGGGAGGCGCTGCACAAGCGAGAAGGGCGCCTCGCATGAAGTTCGGTGTGGCGCTGCTACTGCTCGTGCTGGGGCTCGCCCTCACGGGAGTGGGTGCGATCATGTCTGGCGCGCCTGCTGTGTTTCAGCTGACCTTGATCGGGGTCGCCGTTGCGGTCTTTGGTGTGGTCGTTGGCTGCGGCGTAGCGCTGGCTGCGGCGTTCGGACCGAGAGGCGTCGATCGGCTCCTTGCACGTGGTGTGGAGGCGAGCGCCGCACTGCCCACGATCATCTTCTTGGCGCTCGTGCTGATGGCGCGTCCAGGGCTAGGCAGCATTTTGCTGTTGCTCTCGCTCCTACGCGCTTTTCGCGTCGCGCGACCGCTGCGCGCCGAGCTTCTCCGCCTGCAAACGCTGGACTGGGCAGTGGCCTCCCGAGCACTTGGCGCCAGCACCTGGCATACATTTCTGTACGGCTATCTGCCCGCGTTGCTCGAGCTAGTGGCGCTCGAGCTGGGGAGCGGAGTGCTGTGGACCCTCGGGGTGGTCTTCGCCACCGGATTCATGCGTCCGGAGTTGCTCGCTCAAGCTAGCCTGCTGAGCCCAGGGGCCGGAGCAGTCAGCGGTTCGGTCTGGCTTGGAGGAGCGCTCCTCGGCGCAGGTAGCCTCGGCCTGGTCTTTCCACGGCGGCGCAAGCGAAGGGCAGCAGCGGCGCCGGCGGCGCCAGCCGAATCGCCCCGTGGAGCGTGATCCCGGAACTCACCCGAGGTTTCTGTCCGCGCCTAACGCAACGCAGGTTTTTGTTGTAGAAGCCTCCCATGGCACTGGCCCAAGTCACCGAACAGACCTTTGAGCAAGAAGTCCTCCACAGTGAGCTCCCCGTGATGGTGGAGTTCGGCGCCGAGTGGTGCGGCCCATGCAAGACCGTGGCGCCCGAGCTCGCCGCGCTGTCCCAAGAACTCGAGGGGAAGGCAAAGATCGTCACCGTCGACATCGACAAGAGCCCCATGTTGGCTCGCGCGTTGGGCGTGCAATCGGTGCCGACGTTCGTGATCTTCCACAACGGCCAACCCGCGGGGGGCAAAGCTGGGGCCATGAGGCGTGCCGAGCTGCGCGCCCTGATCGACCCATTCCTTCCCCGCACTGCCGGAGCCCTGAAGCCCGAGGAGGTAGCCGAGCTGCTCAAGCGAGGGCAGATCAGCCTCGTCGATACCCGCGAGGCACCGGTGTTCGCCCGGGCCCACCTCCCCAGCGCAACCAACCTGCCGCTCTAAGAGATCGAGAGTCGTCTGGCCGAACTCCACATGCTCCCTGCGGAGCCGGTGCTGTACTGTCGCAGCGGCGACAAGACCAAGGAGCTCGCTGAGAAGCTCTCCGAGCAGGGCGTTCCTGTGAACTTCCTCGAGGGCGGAGTGCTCGGCTGGGAAGCGTCCGGCTTCGAACTCGAACGACCCGACTGAACTGGGCTCGGACTCAGAGGCCGGCCTGGGGACCCTCGGAAGTGAGCGTGGCGCGTGCTGCAGACAGCGCTGCGTTCAGGACCTCGCGCACCGGTTGGTTGGCGCCTCGAGCCACTCGCTGGCAGTCCGTGAACTCGGGCTTGATCTGGGGCGGCCCGAAGTCGCCCTCACTCACCTTCACTCGAACCTCGCCCCACGGAGTTTCCACAAGGATTTCTCGTCGGGGCCGTACGAGGCGCCGGACCGTGCGCCGCCTCACTCCGATTGAGCTGGTCTCACGCAGCACGCAACGCGCCACCACTTCCGCGACTTCGCGCGGGGCGAGCGCTGAAATCACCCAGCCGGGGCGCCCCTTCTTCATGGTGATTGGGACGATCCAAGCGTCCACGGCGCCGACTCCGAGCAATACCTCCAGTGCGTGACCGGCGAGCTCCCCCGTCAGGTCGTCCACATTCGCCTCCAGAAGCTCCAGGGTGTCACTGGAGTCCTGTGGCGCTAGAAGCACCGCCCTCAGCGCGTTTGGCCGATCCCAAAGGTGCTTCGTCCCCGCCCCCCAGCCATGCGCCAGGGGCGCACCGCTTGGCCAGGTCGCGGTGGACTGGGCGACGCCGGCCACGATGGCGGCGCCGGTTGGAGTCACGAGCTCGCCCTCGATGCCTGCGTCGACCGTCAATAGCCCCTTCAGGCAGCCGAGCGTGGCGGGCGCGGGCAATGGAATGCGTCCATGGCGGCACTCCACGAAGCCCCGTCCGAGAGGCAGCGGAGTCACGAGTACCTTCGCCCCCAGATACTCGAAGCAGGCGGCTGCGCCCACGATGTCCACGATCGCGTCCAGCGCCCCGACCTCGTGGAAGTGCACTGCCTCCACGTCGATCCGATGCACGGCCGCCTCTGCTTCCGCAAGGATTCGAAAGATACGTAGCGCGAGGTCCCTGACGGGCTCTTCGAGCTGGCTGCTCCCGATGATCTCGCGGATCTGAGCGTAGCTTCGTTCGCCGCCGCCGCCTACCAGGCGCACGTCAAAGCGCGTGGCACCGATGGCACCCACTGGGACTGACTCCAAGACCAACTCGTATCCGCCGAGCCCCAGCGCCTCAACAGCGTCACGCACCACCTGAAAAGGCACCCCCAGGTCCACGAGCGCGCCGATCGTCATATCACCGGCGATCCCGCTGAAGGCGTCGAGGAGCACCGTCTTGCCCACGCCGGCACCCCGCGGCAACGCCTCCCGCCAGCTCTCGGGATCGCGGTCGGTCACCGGACCGTGGCTGTGGTCGTGGCTGTGGTCGTGGCTGTGGTCGTGGCTGTGGTCGTGGCTGTGGTCGTGGCTGTGGTCGTGGCTGTGGTCGTGGCTGTGGTCGTGGCTGTGGTCGTGGCTGTGGTCGTGGCGCGGGCTCATACTGGTGCCTCGAAGCGACGCAGGATACGGAATGCCGCCATCGCAGCGCCAAAACCGTTGTCGATGTTCACCACGGAAACGCCCGAAGCACAGCCTGTCAGCATACCGAAGAGCGCAGTAAAACCTCCCAGCGCCGTCCCGTACCCGACGGAGGTGGGCACCGCGATCACGGGTCCTGCGATCAGCCCGCCCACGACGCTAGCCAGCGCCCCCTCCATTCCCGCGACGACGATCGCGACAGGAGCGTGCTGGAGCAAATCCAGGTGGCGCACGACCCGATGAATCCCCGCCACGCCGACATCGAACACGCGCTCATAGTTCGCGCCGCACGCGGCCAGTGTCTCCGCCGCTTCTTCTGCGACAGGGATGTCACTGGTCCCCGCGGTGACGATGGCCACCGGCGAGTTGGTGAGCGAGTCGATCTCCCTCTCTCGGCTGACGACCACACGGGCGGTTGCCCGATACTCCAGCTGGGGCAGCGCTTCACAGATTCGCATCGCCTTCTCATTTTCCACGCGCGTAATCAGCACATTGGAGGCGCGCGCGAGCAGCGCCTGGGCGATACCGATGATCTGCTCTGGGGTCTTCGCCTCTCCAAGCACGACCTCCGGGAGGCCCTGGCGCAGCGCTCGGTGGTGATCGACGTTGGCAAAGCCGAGATCCTCGACGGGGAGCTGCTTGAGCAAATCCACCGCCGAATCCAATGAGACCTCACCGCTCTGGACCTTCTGCAGCAGTTCGCGCACGGATTGCGTGTTCACAGGGGCTCTATAGTCCCTCGCTCCCCCCTCCACCACTTCGACGACGGACCGGAAGCGCCCGCTCCGGCGGCTCCCTACGAGCGTGGAGCGGCGGAGACGCCGAGTGTGCCCGCTTGTGCTCACCCCGGCCCGCCACTAGAACCTTCGAGTGCCAGCGCTTCTCGGCCCCCTGATCGGCTTCGCCTTGGGCGTCGTCTTCGCCTGGATCAGCGTGAGCAAGGCGGGCCGCGATCGATTGATCGTGCGCCACCGCGGTGCGTTACTCAGCGGCGCCTATGGGCTGCTGATCTTCGCGCCCGTCTGCGGCTATTTCATCGCCTTCGCCCCGGACTGGTCCGTGGCGTATTGGTTCGACGGGGCGGCCATGGTCACGCCTTGGGGCCTACTCTGGGTGTTGCTCGACGCGAGTTCCCCGGCGCTAGGCTTCCTCCTTGCCACACGCAACGAGCACGCAAAGGCCAGCTTCATGATCCGGCTCGCGAGCGGCCCCGTGTTGCTCGGGCTCGCGCTATTCGTAGTGAGCTACCGGAGGCTGGGAACGTATGGGACCTACCGACAGTTCCACGGCGACTTCGGTGTCCACCACGTCAGCGGGACGCCGCTCGGGCACGCCCTGATGTGGATGCTACCGATTCTGGCGCTGGGGACGCTCTGGACCCTCTACTGCATGCGCGGCCTCAGCCGAACCGCCTCGACGTCGATCGCTCGCCGGTCGCGGCGACACCCGGAACTGAGCTAGTGTAACTTCGGCCCGCCCGCCCAAGATGGAGCACGAACGAAGATGAAGGACGACACCGCACAGCTCACAGAGCTTGCCGAGAAACTCGTGGACCGCGCCCGAAAGGCGGGCGCCGACATCGCCGAGGTCTCAGCGCGCTCCGGTTGGGAACTTTCGACCAAGGTGCGCCTCGGGGAGCCCGAGCTGGTGGAAGAAGCAGGTCACCGCAGCGTTTCGATGAAGGTCCTACGCGACCAGCGCGTGGCGATGAGCGCAACCAGTGATCTGTCGGACGCCGGCCTCGAGCGCCTGGTCGCAGACGCCATCTCGCTGCTGGACCTGAGCCAACCGGACACCTGTGAAGGTCCCGCAGACGCCGAGCTGCTCGCCAAGGCGCCGTTCCCCGATCTCGACCTATACGACCCGGCGGTGGAGGAGATCGACGCGGCGGCGGCACTGGAGCGAGCCAAGCGCGCTGAGAAGGCCGCGCTCGATTTCGACCCACGCCTCACCTTGTCCGAAGGCGCCACCTTCGCGCGCACCAGCGGGATACGGGTCATGGTGCTCTCCAACGGTTTCGTGGGAGCCACGCGCGGATCCTACGCGTCGTTGGTCGTCTCTCCGGTCGCGAAGGACGAGGGGGGTAAGAACCGCCGCGGATTCTATTGGTCTGCCTGCCGTCACCTGGCTGACCTAGAGGACACGGAAGAAGTGGGGCGCGAAGCCGCGCGCCGCACTTTGCGCCAGCTGGGTGCCCGCAAGGTCGACACGTGCGAGGCACCGGTCGTCTTCGACCCTGACGTCGCGCGCTCGATCATCGGCACGTTCGCGGGATGCATCACCGGCGGAGCCGTCTGGCGCAAGTCGAGTTACCTCACGGAAAGAGAAGGTAGCAGCGTAGCAAGCCCCCTCGTGACACTGGTAGACGATCCATTGCTACCACGGGCCCCCGGTTCGCGACCTTTCGACGGAGAGGGCATGCCGTCCAGAAAGAACGTCGTGGTGCAGGACGGCGAACTCAAGACGTTCCTGCTCGATTGGTACAGCGCGCGCAAGCTTGGCAAGCAGTCGACCGGAAGCGCGTCTCGCGGTGGGGCGTCCGTCGGTTCATCCACCAGCAACTTCGTGCTCCAGCCCGGAAAGCTGACTCGAGACGAGCTGATCCGCTCTACGAAGCGCGGGCTCTACGTAACCGAGATGATGGGCTTTGGCTTCAACGCGGTCACGGGTGACTTCAGCCGGGGCGCAGCGGGTTTCTGGATCGAGAACGGAGAGCTGACGTTCCCCGTCAGCGAGATCACGGCGTCCTCGAACCTCGACACCATGCTCAAGAACATCGACGCCGTCGCCGACGACTTGGTCATGAAGACCTCCGTCGCCGCGCCGACGTTCCGCGTTTCGAGCATGACGATCGCCGGTTCCTAGGACCACCCCACACAAAAAGAGCCGGGCGGCGCGACCGCGGGCCCGGCTCTTGTCATGTACCTGAGCGTCAGGGGATTGGACGGTCTCGCCGCCGCACGCGAAGCAAGTTCGCCAGGCTTCCCGCGTCGAGGGCGTCCAGCATTTCGTAACCCTCGCCGTCCTGCGGTGTGGGCCCGACCCAGACTACTCGGCAATCATCACAGGCGCGCTCGATCGCTGCGCGGAACGCGCGGAGGTCCACGCCGGCCATTTGCTCCGCCACGACCACGACCACGAGCGGGCGGTGGGATGGGCACATCACGAGCGCGTCGAGGGGATTCTCGAGGCTGATGGCACCACGGGGCAATCCGAGGAGCGCCGCGGTCGAGTCCTCGGCAACCAGCAGCAGCGGACATCGGCAGCTCAGCTCATCGGGAACCGGGAAGCCGGAGCGCCGCATGAACTCGGCCACGTCTTCCGCACGGAAACGTAAATGCCGCCCGGGAGTGCGAAAGTGAGGGATCCGACCGTCGGCTACCCAGTTGTGAACCGTCTTCACGCCGCATCCCAACAGCTCCGCAACCTGACGCGTGGTCAGTGGGGCCTGCTCCTCGCGGCGGTAGACTTTGATGCGCGATCCCGAGCTGCGGCCATCTTCCCACTCGGGTTCGATCTCGGGATTCTGTTCGGCGGAAGCGTCGGCAGTGGCTCGTTGGTTCACACTAGCCCCCTTTGGGGTTTGGGGTTTGGGTTCGCGCGTCAGGGAAC
The DNA here is from genome assembly GCA_030433055.1 of Polyangia bacterium. Classification (GTDB taxonomy): domain Bacteria; phylum Myxococcota_A; class Polyangia; order Polyangiales; family Polyangiaceae; genus JAHBVY01. The sequence continues at coordinate 2,120 of JAUILJ010000208.1, read as the reverse complement.
GCGGCGTCGTGGGATGTGGAGTCGCGGGGTCACGCGACAGCACCGCGGTGCGGTGATGGCCTTGACCATGGTTGGGGAACCACAGGGCTAGCGCACCATCGCTGGGCGCCAACCAAAGGCCGCAGTGAAGCTAATCTTGGTTTATGGAAACGGCCCCGCATTCGTCAATTGAAACTGGCGGAGCGCAGCGAGATTGTCGGCCAACCCCATCTTGGGTTTGCCCAGATTGTCTCAAGTCATTGGGGTTGGAGGTGCGGCGCAGTCCCACGAATGCGCGAACAACCGGGGGCCGGGGCCGCGCCAGGCGAGGAACGCAGGCTGATGAGGGCCCCGCAGCCCGCTCCGCCGTGGGCCAAACCACAACACCTACAGAACGATCAGCAACACGCCAGTTTCGACACTGGAACGCAAACGGGACGCGACCGAATCGTACGCGTGACTGACCTTCATCTGCAACCGTGATGCTGGCCGCGAGTTGCGCCAAGTCAGTCGCTTGGCTCGTCGAAGTGGTTCGCTTCGCCTGGTGACGCGCCTGGCGCGCCGTGGGTTTGGAAGGACGTGAGAACATCAGTCAGCTCCGGTGTCCGCCTTGCAACGCTATACCCTGGCCTGGTGTGTTTCAATGGTGGAATGGCTGAGAGCAGTTCACCGCCCGCGCCACGCAAGATGAGCGGCTCCCCTGAATTGGATAGCCCACCCCGGCCCAGCTGCTCGACTTCGATCAACTGGACGTCCATCGAGGGTGACAGGTCGAAGGGATAAGCGCGATCATACTCAGGGGTGACGAGTAGCGCGTATTCACCCGGCTGCAGGTGTGCAGCGGGCAACTCCACTTCACCCGCACCGTCTTCGAGCACCAAACCCTCCAACGATGCGACGAGCGTGCCCGCGTTGAATATCTCAATCCATTCCTGCGCGGGCTCTGGGCCATTCGAGTTGGCGAGCACCTCATTCAACACGACACGCGGCGTTGCCCTGAGAGTGGCCAATTTTCCGGCGACCAACGTTGAGGTCCCCAGATGATCCACACTGAACAACGAATAACTGTACTCGCTCTGGCTGTTCAGTTGTCGGATCACCAGGGAATCGCCCACCTCGGGACCAAAGGTTCGCCCGTCGAACGTCAGCACCCACATTTGGTCCGTGGGCTTCCGAAATACGACGTATGAGTCTCCGACCAACGCGCATCCGTTGCCGACTTTGCGCTCCTGGCTCTCACACTGCATCGCCTGCGGTTCAGAGTCGTCAGGACTGCCGAGCTGTGTGCTGGGCAACCAGACGTCTCCAATCGCCAGGGGAGCCAGGCAGGGTTCGGGAGACGATTCCTGAAGCGCCAGCGTGAAACAGTCGCCACCAAGCAGACCGGACTCCCCAATCCCTGCGGTAACACTCCCCGCTGCGGCACAGCCATCGAGCGCGACCTCACCGGGTTGGACCGACGTTCCTGCGCAATACACCGCGAGGCGCCCCGTGCGCTGCGCGATGGGCCAGATGCGTGTGGCGTAGGTCGGCTGCTCGAGCGCGACGTCGATCTCCAGCAGCAACCCAGCGCCAGCCTCGGCAAGGGAGTAGCGTTGGCCCGGCGTGAGTGGCTGCGCGGTACCGAGCCAAGCGGTGCCAGGCACGCTCGGCAGCGCGCCCCACGTCAACGCGGGGACCTGACGCTCGAGCAGCGAGTCCGGGAGGTCCCGCTCCCGGATCCTGCGCTCGTAGTACTCACTCAAGCTGCCCTCGAAGAGGCGCAACGAACCCGGCTCCGCCCGGGGGACCTCGAAGCGCAGAACCTCCGCGGTTCCTCCGTCCGTCGGCGCGCCGTGCACCTGGATCTCTCGTTGGGTCTCCACCTGAGCCTGGGGCACATCCAGCGAGGGCTCGCAGCCTGAGGCCACGACCAATGCCAGTCCCGCGACCAGCTGTGGGGCCTGGGTACGCTTCGCTTCGATTCGTCTGGTATTCACCCAGAGAACTTCGGCCCGATCACACGGGAGTTGCTTCCTTCACTGCCGGGGGAGCACTACTGTCCCGCTGTGAGCCCGGAAGACATCAAGCAACTGCGCAAAGAACTCGGCTGCACGGCACGCGAACTCGCAGAGACCCTGGGTCTTGAACAGAAGGAAGTC
>JAUILJ010000207.1 GCA_030433055.1 Polyangia bacterium | reverse complement strand
ACCGCCGGAGCAATCATCGGGGGTGTGGTGTCTTCGAACGCACCCACGACACCCGGGCGCTCGGCGTTCACCGGCTCGGGAGCGCTGTGGGGTGGCGCGCTGAGTGGGATGGTTGGCGCTGCGATCGCCTCTGATGGGCCCCATCGCGATGATACTGCGCTGCTCTCGGCGGCGCTGGGGCTGAACGCGGGAGTGGCCGCGGGCATGCTGTCAGCGTCCACGGTGAACCCCAGCGTCGCGCGGGTGCGCTTCATCGACCTGGGCGGCTTCGCCGGGTTGATCACCGCCGGTGGGCTCTATGTCTCGGCGGCTGATGACAACGGTGACGTGGGCGCAGCGCTGGGCATCACGGCGCTGGGCACTGGCGCGGGGCTCGCCACCGCTTGGTTCTTGACCGAAGACATGAAGCGGGAGCTTCCGCCGGAGCGGCAAGCGCAGCAGGAAGCGGACGAGAAGCTGCGACCGCTCGTGGCCAGCTGGTCGTTTGGAGCCCAGCCGCTCGCAGGTGGCGCTGGGGTGGGGATCAACGGCTCGCTCTGGTGAAGCCTCGCGCCCTCGGGAGACTCGGGTTAGCGTGTCGGCATGACGGATCCGCAGGCATGGCTTGAGGCGTACCTGGCGCGCCACGGTGGGGTCGCAGGCAGTGTTCACGAGATCGAGTCGGAGCTGCTACAGATGCGCGCGGCCGTGGCTTTGCCGCCGCCTGTGGTCGCTGCCACTCGATCGATTCCGTGCGGCAAGGGTATGGCGGGGCTCGCGTGGGAGCGCAAGGCGCCGGTCACGACCTGTAACCTCCAGGCGCCGTCGGCAGACGTGCGCCCCGGCGCGGCTGCGGTGGGAGCCAGGGCCGCGGTCGCGCTGCCGGTGCTCGACGCCAGCGGCTCGGTGTGTGCCGTCGTGGGCATCGCCTACGACGACGAGCGGGAGCTACCGCAGACTCTGCTCGAGCAGCTCGCGGCCGATGCGGCGTCGCTGATGGGCTAGCTCGCCGAAGCTGCCGGGCGCCTCAGGTGGGCGATCGTCCACAGCGCACCCGGCAGGAGCGTCGAGCCCAGGAACACCCAGAGCCAGCTGGCGCCGTCGAGCGCCATGGCACCCGCCCAGGCATACACCGCGGCGACTCCCAGGTTCGAGCTGAGGCTCGCAATCCAGTAGCGAGCCGGTGACAGGCGCAAGCTACCTGCGACGATCACACTGGCCTCTGCCAGAACAGGCACCGCGCGAAAGATCGGGATGCTCCAGGTGCCGTGGCGTTCGAAGCTCGTCGAGAGGCGGGAGAGCTGGCGCTCCCCGAGCATGCGCCGCGCGCCGACGCGACCGATGCGTCGCCCCAGCGAATAGCCGAGCGCCGAGCCCAGATTCAGCCCAAGCCAGTTCACCGCGAGCCCCGCCCAGAAGCCGAACGAAGCACCGCTCAGGGTCGCGACCCAGCTCGACGGCACCGGCAGGACGACGTCCAGCGCCAGCAGGCTCACCAGGGCGACCACCAGCGCAGACCCCGCGTGCTCGACGAGCTGACGCGTCCAGTCCAAGGTGCGCTGCTCTCCCAGCACCACGAACGGCAGGCTGATGGCAGCAACCAAGAGCAGCGTGGCGAGCGCTGGGCGCAGGCTGCGTTGGAGCCAGCTTGCTTCTACAGAGCCTGGCATGGCAAAGGGCGTAAATCGCTGGGGTGTTTCACGTCAAGGGTCCGGTAGCAGTCCAAGCTCAACCAGCTTGCCGCAGCGCCCGTTGCTTGGATCTGTTTCCATGTGAATATTCTGCTCCTCGAGGATGAGGCTACCTCGAGGCACGGTTTGCCACTCGGGAGTGCCGTGGGGCTCCGCAGCTCGCGCGAAGTTGGTCCACAGGTCGATCATCTCATCGGAGAGCGCTCGATCTTGGTCGTCGTAGGAGAGCAAGCTGCTGGCGTCCAGCGTGCCAAAGACGAATGGCACGTCCAGCCCATGACCGGGGCCCACCGCGCCGGCCAGCCCGCCCACCGTAGCCCGCATCTCGTAGTTGTACGCCTTCGCGCCCCGCGCCGCGAACAACTCGGCGAAAGCCCGGCTGGGGCAGGCATAGCTTACCTCGGTCCCCATCGCGATCACTGCTTCCCGCACGGAATCAAAATCCGTCAGGGGATAGACCGACTCCAGGCTGGTCGCTTGCGCTGGGTCAGGCATCAGGCCGAGCGCCACCTGGTGATAGTCGTCCTCGGTCTCCGCGGGCACGACGTTGCCGAACACGAACAGCGCCATCTCCTGAGACATGCTGCCGGTGAGCACGGGGACCGACACCTCGGGCGCAGCTCGCAGCACCTCCAGGGGCTCACCCGCCAGGCTCACGCCATCGACGCTCGGGCCCAGGGTGCGGTTCCCCCAGAAGTTCGCCGGCACCTGCTCCTGGGCATCCAAAAGCTCCTGGACCGGCAGCCTCCGCAGGCACGCGAGCGGATCTTTGGTGCCCGCGCAGCCGCTCGCTTCGAGGAACGCGTCGCCCAGGGCGAGGGTGCCGCCCGCGATCCGTGGATCGTCTTGCAGGTGCAGGATGTCAGAGCACCCGCCCGCGCTCTGTATGATCGCCTTGTCGAACAGCGCACGGCTGTCCGGCATGGCCAGCTGTGCGCAGATGGCGACGCCGCCAGCGGACTGACCGAACAGCGTCACGTTGTGGGGGTCACCCCCAAAGATCTCTATGTTCTCACGGATCCAGCCGAGCGCCGCCCGCTGGTCGAGCAGGCCGTAGTTCCCTACGGAATTATCCGAGCTCTCCTCGCGCAGCTCACTGATGGCCAGGAAGCCTAGCGCGCCGACCCGGTAGTTCAAGGTCACGACCACCACGTCTCCGCGGCGCGCCATGCGGCTGGCTTCATACAGCGGTGAACTCCCGGCGCCCGAGACGAAGCCGCCTCCGTGGAGATACACCATCACGGGACGCAGCGCGTCAGCGCCGGAGGCGCGGTGAGCCCACACGTTGAGGGTCAGGCAGTCCTCGGCAGTGGACTCCACGGGGTTGAGCACGCTCCCGCCGTTCTGCGGGCAACCCGGCCCGAAGCGGGTCGTGTCGAGGGGGCTCTCCCAGGCCGCGTGTGGCGTTGGCGCACGGAAACGCTGGTCTGCCAGCGGTGGAGCTGCGTAAGGAATGCCACGAAAGATCCGCAGATCGTCGGCAGCCTCGCCGTGGATTGGCCCCGAAGAGACACTCACGTCGACTCCGGGTTGTACCCGTGAGTGCGCCTTTCCCGCATCATCGCTGCCACAGCCAAGCGGCAGGATCCCGCCGAGCAGTAGAGTGGCGACGCGGCTCAGGCTCGTTGTGCGCTCCCCCATCACCGCGCTCAGCATAGCGCTGGTCAGGGAGCTCCGACCGAGTCGCTGGAGTAGGGCTTTGAGTTTTCTTGGGGGGAGGAACGGCGGTCTCCTTCACACCTGACGCACGGATTGCGCATGCTGGCGATTCTGCACTTCAGTGCAACCTACCGGCGCCCACCTCACCCCCTGCTCATGACGCAACGCAGAAGGTCGTGGAATCGTCGCTGGAGGCCCAATCTGCAGCGTTTTGCGCTATCAAGGGGCCGCAGCGTCGCCTGCCTTCGAGGTATCGCGTCCTGCCGTCGGCTCACGCGCTTCGGGTGTGAGCAACGTGGGCGTTCGCTGAGCGAGCGCTTCCTCTCGAGCTTCAGCTAGCGCGCTTCGGTTTGGCCGTGGCGACGTGTGGAGCTCGCACCAGGAGACCAGAGATGAAGGTTGGGATCCCCCGTGAAATCGGCCCTGGAGAGCGCCGGGTAGCTGCGACCCCGGAAACGATCAAGCGCTTGACCAAGCTCGGCTTCGAGCCGCTCGTCGAGTCGGGAGCTGGTGAAGGCGCTTCCTTCCTCGACACGGACTACGAAGGTGTCGGCGCGCGCATCGTCAAGGACCCCAAGGAGCTGTGGGCGTCGTCGGACATCGTGCTCAAGGTCAGGCCCCCGGAACTCGACGCCAAGCGTGGGCACCACGAAGCGGACCTGATCCGTGAGGGCTCGACGCTGATCAGCTTCGTCTGGCCAGCGAAGAATGAGGTGCTGCTCGAGCGCATCGCCAAGCGCAAGGCGACGCTGCTCGCGATGGATCAGATCCCGCGCATCAGCCGTGCCCAGAAGATGGATGCCCTCAGCTCGATGGCCAACATCGCTGGCTACCGTGCGGTAATAGAAGCGGCGTCGTTCTTCGGCCGCTTCTTCACCGGTCAGATCACCGCCGCGGGCAAGGTCCCGCCAGCCAAGGTGATGGTGATCGGAGCCGGAGTCGCCGGCCTGGCGGCGATCGGGGCGGCGCGAGGCCTGGGCGCCATCGTCCGCGCCTTCGACACTCGACCGGCGGTGAAGGAGCAAGTCGAGAGCATGGGCGCCGAGTTCCTCGAGCTCGAGTTCGAGGAGGACGGCACCGGGGAAGGTGGATACGCCAAGGTGATGAGCAAGGAGTTCATCGACGCCGAGATGAGGCTCTTCGAGCAGCAGGCGCGTGAGGTGGACATCATCATCACGACCGCGCTCATCCCCGGGCGCCCTGCGCCGGTGCTGATCACGAAGAAGTGCGTGGAGCTGATGCGGCCTGGCGGCGTGGTGGTGGACCTGGCTGCCGAGGCTGGAGGCAACTGCGAGGTCACGCAGCCGGAGCAGGTCACCGAGCACAACGGCGTGACCATCATCGGCTACGTCGACCTGCCGAGCCGCCTGGCGCCCACCGCAAGTCAGCTCTACGGCACCAACCTGACGCACTTGCTAGCGGACATGGGGGGAGCCAAGAGCTGGCACATCGACCTCGAGGACGACGTGGTGCGTGGTGCCCTCGTGCTGCACGAGGGTGAGCTGATGTGGCCTCCGCCGAAGCCGAAGGTGGTGCCGGAGCCTCCCAAGAAGGCACCCACGACGCCGCCCGCGCCTTTGAAGCCAGATCCTGCGATTGCCGCGCGGAAGAGAGCGCAGTCGACGGTGATCACGATGCTCGTGGGCGTGCTGGTCTTGGCGGGCCTCGGCGCGGTGGCTCCCAAGGAGTTCCTGAGTCACTTCACGGTGTTCGTGTTGGCTTGCTTCGTTGGCTGGCAGGTCGTGTGGAACGTCACCCCTTCACTGCATACCCCGCTGATGAGCGTCACGAACGCGATCAGCGGCATCATCATCGTTGGAGGGATGCTGCAGCTCTCCGGGCCACTGACAGGCGCCGTCACCATCTTGGGCGCCGCGGCGATCTTGCTCGCGACGATCAACATCGCTGGCGGCTTCCTGGTAACTCAACGCATGCTCAAGATGTTCCAGAAGTGAGGCTTCACGATGCTCGATAGCTTGACCACCGTTGCGTATATCGGCGCCGGAGTGCTCTTCATCCTGAGCCTCGGGGGCCTCTCCACCCAAGAGACCGCGCGACGCGGAAATCTGTACGGAATAATCGGCATGCTGCTCGCCATCGCGGCTACGGCGGCGCGCATGAACGGCGGCTACCCGGTGCTCGGCGGCGTGGTGGTGGTGGGTGCCTTGATCGGCGCTACGCTCGCTGCCCGGGTCGCGATGACCAGCATGCCGGAGCTCGTCGCCATCCTGCACAGCTTCGTCGGTGCAGCCGCCGTGCTGGTTGGCTTCGCCACATACCTCGATCCCAATCAGCACCTGACCGGGGTAGAGGCCAAGATCCACGAAGTGGAGATCTTCCTGGGCGTGTTCGTCGGCGCCGTGACCTTCACCGGGTCCGTCATCGCCTTCGGAAAGCTACGAGGGAGCATCGGCAGCAAGCCGCTCATGCTCCCTGGGCGGCACCTGATCAACCTGGCGATGGTGGGCGGGAGCATCTTCCTGATGACCCGCTTCATGGGCGCGACCGGACACGCCGGATTAATTCCGCTCGGAATCATGACAGGTATCGCGTGCGTGCTGGGTATCCACCTGGTCATGGCCATCGGCGGCGCTGACATGCCTGTGGTCGTGTCGATGCTCAACAGCTACTCCGGCTGGGCCGCAGCCGCTGCGGGCTTCATGCTGTCAAACGACCTCTTGATCATCACTGGCGCGCTCGTCGGCTCTAGCGGTGCGATCCTCAGCTACATCATGTGCCGCGCGATGAACCGCTCCATCGTCAACGTGATCTTCGGCGGCTTCGGCGCGGCCGAAGGGGCGGCACCTGGCGCTGGCAGCGCGATTGAGGGCGAGCCCACGCCGGTAGAGGCCGACGAAGTGGCCACCATCATGGCGGAGGCCAAGAGTGTGGTGATCGTACCGGGCTACGGCATGGCCGTGGCACAGGCACAGCACCCGCTGTTCGAGGTAGCCAAGATCTTGCGCGCAAAGGGGACCCAGGTGCGCTTCGCGATTCACCCAGTCGCGGGGCGCCTGCCCGGGCACATGAACGTGCTCCTGGCAGAGGCCAAGGTGCCCTACGACATCGTGCTCGAGATGGAGGAGATCAACGACGACTTCCCAGAGACCGACGTGGTGCTGGTGATCGGCGCCAATGACATCGTGAATCCAGGTGCCCTGGATGATCCGTCCAGCCCGATTTATGGCATGCCGGTGCTGGAGGTCTGGAAGGCTGGGACCACCGTGGTGATGAAGCGCTCGATGGCCACGGGGTACTCGGGCGTCGACAATCCGCTTTTCTATAAGGAAAATTCGCGGATGCTGTTCGGTGATGCCAAGAAGAATGTGGACGCCATCCTCGGCACGCTGCGTGGGGGTCAGTCCCAGGCAGCGGCGGCGGAGTGAACGGACGGCTCAGTCGCAGCTCACCAGGATGAAGCGACCGTCGACGTTCGGGTCATCGGAGAGGCCTGAACCGGTGACGTTGATGACGTACTCGTCCTCCGTGTAGCTCTCCAGGCTCAGCTCGCCCCAGGGGCTACCTCCCCCCCACCAACAGTCGTCGGGTCCCGTGCCACCCAGGTTCACGCCGCTGGAGGTCATTACACCTTGCGCCGTCTCCAGGTTGATCGGTTGGTTCGAGAGCAGCTGCTGGAGGCTGAGGGTCACGTCCGCTTTGGCTTCGTTGCACGCGACAACGCCTGAGTCACCGCACGCCCGATCTGTGTTTCCCCACGAAAGCGTGACCTGGTCACCGTCCAGGACGTAGTACCCGAAGCGGTACTCGGCGCCGGGGTCCTGCTGGTCGCGCGGATCGGTGTCATCCGGCCAGTCTTCGCCGCTCCCGTCTTCATCGATGTCGGGGTGGTCGGAGCTCGGCCGTCCGTCGCCCTGGTGATTGGCGCCTTGCCCAGCGCCATCAGCTCGGTTGCCCAGATCGCCCGCCGTCTGACCTCCACACGCTCCACCGCCCAGTGCCAAGCCCAGGATCAAGCTGCCGATGTGCTTCATGCCGTCCCGATAGCACGTAGTGTGCCACGGAGAGCTCAGGAAAACTCATTATATTCAGCAAGTTACCTTGCTGTGCCAGGCTGTGTCAGAGAGCGATCTGGGTGAGAGGGGATGCGATGGTGCTTCCCTTGGAGTTGCCCATCCCGCATAAGCTTCGGCAGTCTTTCAGTCGCCGCACCCCTCTGGGCGGCATCTGCCGTGTTTCTGCAAGGGTCTCAGGAAGCTTCGATGGCGTCGGTCAAACGCACGATGATTGCGCAGCAAGGCTTCGATTTCGCGGGGCTCTTCACGTTGCAGTTTCATCGGCTCAAGGTGGCCGGGAGCTGTGTGCGCAGCGTCGAGCTGCTCGCGCCGGAAGTGGACAGCACGGGCGGTGGCAAGCAAGCCTTGCAGCACATCTCACTCAAGCCGGACGCGCCCGGCTTTGCGCCCGTGACCGTGGGCTCGGTCAACGTTGCGGCGAAGACCGGCCAGCTTCGTACCTACAACTGCCTGTACAAGCTCTACCAGCAGCGGGGTCGGCCGTTTGACGTCGATGCCCAGAGCTATCAGCAGTTCTTCGACAACGCGCGCATGTTTCTTGGACAGCAGGGCTTCACCGTACAGATCGAGATGGAGCCCCCCAGCGGCGGGTCCATCGCGCCGCCCAAGGGCAGTCAGATCAGTCGGACCCTGAGCTGGGTGATGATCGGCGGGCTGTTCTTCGTGTTGCTGATCGTGGGCGCCGTCGCGGCTTACGTCGTCTTCTTCCGCTCGGGAGGCTGACGCCCCATCGACCTTCGCGTGGCTCGCCGCTCGGCCGAGGCTATGCTGGGCGCCGTGAACGAATCGAAGCATCTGGCGACGCTGCTCGTCTCCTGCGCCGACCGCCGCGGTTTGGTCGCCGGCCTGGCGCAGCTGCTCTACGGCCACGGCGCGAACATTCTCGACTCGGATCAGCACTCGGATCCGGCCGAGGGGATGTTCTTCCAGCGCATCCGCTTCGACATGAGCGAGCTGATGACCGACCGCACAGCTCTCGAGCAGGGGGTGAGGGAAGTCGCGGAGCGTTTCCAGATGAACTGGCGTATCTCCTACGCTCACGACGTCAAGCGGGTCGCCATCTTCGTCTCGAAGTACGATCACTGCTTGTACGATCTGCTGCTGCGTCACCGCGCTGGAGAGCTCGCCTGTCAGATCCCGCTGATCATCAGCAATCACCCCGACCTGGGTCGGGTCGCTGAAGAGTTCGGTGTGGCGTTTCACGTTTTCCCTGTGGATAAACAGAACAAGGCCGAGCAAGAGGCCAAGGAGCTGGAGCTACTCCGTCATCGATCGATCGACCTGGTGGTGCTCGCTCGCTACATGCAGATACTGTCACCCGCATTTTGTGACGAGCTGCCTGGGCAAGTGATCAACATCCATCACTCGTTCCTGCCAGCGTTCGTTGGCAGCAAGCCCTACCATCAGGCTCACGAGCGGGGCGTCAAGCTGATCGGGGCGACCGCCCACTACGTGACCAGTGACCTCGACCAGGGTCCGATCATCGAGCAAGGCGTCAAGCGTGTGAGCCACCGGGACTCCGTAGACGAGCTGGTTCGCAAGGGCCGTGATCTCGAGAAGGCGGTCTTGTCCCAGGCCGTGCGCTGGCACCTCGAAGACCGCGTCCTCGTCTACAACAATAAGACCGTCGTCTTTGAGTAGTGCCGCGCGGAAAAATCTCTAGTCGACCAACAGCATCGCGAAGCCGTCCCAGCCTTTCGCGCCCACTGTCTGCAGTACTGTGGCACCAAGTCGCGGGTTCTGACCGACGGCGTCGATGAAGCGCCGTACTCCCACCACCCGTGGGTCGGTGCTGCCGTCTTCGATGACTTGACCATCGCGGACCACGTTGTCAGCGATAATCAACGTACCCTTTCTAGCGAGCTCGAGGGACCGCTCCAGGTAGCCTGGATTGTTGGGTTTGTCCGCGTCGATGAAGATCAGATCGAAGGCCGGCGCGTTCGCTAGCGCTAGCTGGCTCAGGCTCTCGAGCGCTGGGCCGTGGACTACCTCGACGCGGTCGGCGACGCCCGCGGCCTGCAGATTGTGTCGTGCCGTTTCCGCGTGGTGTGCGTTGGCCTCCAGCGTGATGACCTTGCCAGTTGCGCCCACGGCTCTCGCGAACCAGATCGTCGAGTAGCCGCCAAGGGTTCCGATTTCGAGGATGCGCTGGGCGCCGGTCGCTCGGGCCAGCAGGTTCAGGAAGCTACCCTGGAGGGTGGAGACGTCGTGGTTCGGAAGGCCAGCGGCGGCGTTCCTGGCCAACACGTCACGAAGCGCGGGGTCTTCTCCGCACAAGTGGCGCTCGAAATACTCGTCCGTGAGTCGCCACCGCGAGTCGTCCTCGGGCGGCATCAGTCGATCGGGGCCCCGAAGATCCAGACGTCGTCGAAGATCCCATCGGCGAACGCTTCTCCCGTCGGGTTGTTGCCAAAGCGGATTCTCCCTTCCTCGCTCCCGTTGCGCATGCTCAACACGCTGAGGTTGCCCTGAGTGTGCGCTGCTGTGCCGTCGAGGAAGATCTTTACGGAGCTGGTGCCGCTGGCCACTGTCAAGTTCCAGCTGATCGCGATGTGTATTCGCTGGTCTTTCACAAAGCTGTAGTCGCCGGGGACCACTCGCTGTTGCAGGGACAGGGTATTGGTGCTCTTGGCGATGAAGCGCAGCTCGTTCGCGGGGGTCTTCTCCAGGATGAAGCCGCCTTCAGTGTCCTTCATGCTCTCCAGCAGGATGTGAGACTTGGAGTCGCTGCTGTCGAAGAAGGGGGTGAAGTAGAACGCCAGGGCGCCCTGCCGGTAGTCGATGTTCACGAGTCCATCGCCAGCTTCGGGGATGGTGAAGAACTCGTCCTTGGCGTCGATCTGCACGCCGAAATCACAGGGGGTGCCAAAGAAGTGATTGGCCGGCTCGGTGGAGATGGTGCTGGATTTGCCCACTCCTACGTCGG
>JAUILJ010000206.1 GCA_030433055.1 Polyangia bacterium | reverse complement strand
ACCGCGGGACCTCGGCGGGGGGCGAGCGCCTGACGATCGAGGGCAGCAATTTCCTCCCGGATACCCGGGCGCGGCTCGGCGGTCAGGTGGCGGAGCTCGTCTTCAAGGGCCCTGGTGAGCTCGAGCTGGTCACGCCCACTGGCCCCGCGGGCACGATGGTGGATCTGATACTGATTCAGCCCGACGGTCAGCGCTCCACCAAGCCGCGCATCTACCTGTACGAGTAGCCTGATCGCTCCCCGCTAGTGTCCTGTCTCCGTGGTTCGCTACAAGACTTCGCGCGTCCACTGAGACGAGGAAAGCCTGCATCGACTTGTTCAGCGAATCACAGCTTCGCCTCACTAGTCGCATTGCTCCTGGGGCTCGTCAGCCTCATCCAGCTCGACGACTCGGGTGCGGCGCTCCTCGCGCACCAGAGGCGCCTCGGCGCCTGCCTTGATCTGGCTCGAGTGCGTGATCTTGTGCGGCGCCTCGACCGCACGCCGGATCGCGCTGTCGCCAAAGCGCTCACGGATCGCGTCCAGGGCACCTCCCAGACGCGCTCCGCGAGCACCGTCGGTGCTCGGCTGAGTCACGCCGCGCAGCTCGGGGCGCGGCGCGAACAGATCCAGCTGCTCCGCGGCCTGGCGCTCGAGCTTGGAGACGCTCACCCCGAGGAGCCTCACCGGCTCCGCGAGCGCGAGTTCATCCCACAGTTCGAGCACGGTGCGCCGGATCAACGCGCCGTCGGCCGTCGCGTTCGGAAGCGTACGACTGCGGGAGATCAAGGGATACACGGGTTCGGCGTCGGCGCTCGTGCGCCCTGCGCGCACACCCCGGCGCCGCGCTAGCTTGGCCCGCAGAGTGACGGTGCGCCCCGCGAAATGGTCCTTACGCATCCGCGCGGCAACTGATTCGGAGTGAGCTGTCAACGCCGCCGAGACCCGATCACGCTCCACCACGTCGCGCTCGAACGTGTTCTCTTCACCGTAGCTCTTTGGTGCGCGCTGGCTCTCGACGGGCCGCGTGTCCTCTCCACGCGCCATCGCCTGCAGCTCGTGCGCCCGACGACCTAGCAGCTGTTCGAGCCAGCTCGGGTCGTAGTCGCTCAGGTCCCCCATGGTGTGGATGCCGTAGCGCGCCAGTGTCTCTCCAAGCACCGGCCCAACACCCCACAACCGACGCACCGGGAGCGGGCGGAGGAACGCCTCCACCTGCTCGGCTTCGATCACGAGCAGCCCGTCGGGCTTGGACTGAGTGCATGCGATCTTCGCGACGAGCTTGTTGGGACCAAGCCCGACGCTCACCACCAATCTTGTTTCCTCAAGGATACGCTGCTTGAGCGCATGCGCGAGCTCCCGTGGAGAGCCGAACAGGCCGAGTGACCCGGTGACGTCGAGGAACGCCTCGTCCAAGGCCAGTGGCTGCACCTCCGGCGTGAACTCCTCGAACACCTGTCGAACCTGTCGGGAGACGGCGCTGTACTTCTGCATGTCGCCACCGACGAAGATCCCTTGTGGGCAAAGCTCCCGCGCACGGAAGCCGGGCATCGCCGAGCGCACACCGAAATTCCGCGCCTCGTAGCTGGCCGCGCTGACCACGCCGCGAGGGCTGTTCGCGCCGACGATCACTGGCTTACCCCGTAGCTCCGGGTTGTCCCGCTGCTCGATCGACGCGTAGAACGCGTCCATATCCGCATGGAGCACCCAGCGCTGACTCATCGCCCTTCTACGCCTCGGCCCGCCAACATCGCAGGCCCAATCTAGAGCCACCATCGAGCGGCGGAAAGGGAGGCGGTCCCCTCTCCCCCAAAACCCAGCACATAAGCTGGAGGCGCCCGTTCGTTTGGGGGTGAGACGAACCGATTCTGCGCCCGGTTCAGCCCGGGAAGGCCTTGCGAGCGCGATCCAGCGCGGCGCTGGCCCGCTCGAGCGATGGCGGCACCTCTTCGTAGGCCGAGTCCGTGAGCGCGGACCAGGACCGCGCGAGGTTGCGCTCGAACGCCGCGAAGTCTCCGATCATCTGCGCGAACTTACCGAGGCCAAGCCGCTCCACCAGCTCTTCACGGGCATCGAGGAACTGCGCCACTTCGTCCTCCAACAGACCCTCGATGCGATCCGCGATCGGCGCCTTGTTCAAGTCGGTGAGCGAGCTCACGTCCAGGCGCTCCAGAGCGTCCGCGAGGTGCGCTAGCAGCTCCTCAGGCGGCAATTTTCCTCCGGCCTTCAGCTCTGCGGTCGCGACTTCCCCGCTCGCTGCCGGGCGCCTGCGAGCCATCACCGCACCGCCCACCATCAACAGCAAGCCGAGCGCGAACGGCCCGAGGGCGACGTCCTTCCACGCGACCAAGCGCTGCTTGGGAGTCGGCTCTTGCCCTTCGGGTAGCTTGAGATCTCCGGGGCGCGCTGCGTAGGAGCTTGCGACGAAGATCCCCAGGATGAACACGATGTATCCTGCGTACTTCATACTTCAGCCTCCCACCACTTTGACCAATGTATAGGCCCGGCCCGTGCGCGCCTCGCCCCCGATGAAGCTCGCTGCCAGGGGCCCCGTCTTATCCGCGGTGAAACGCCTACCGATGGCTCGCTCGAGCCCCAGCGCCACCACGCAGCCAAACCCGTAGCTCAGGGTGATGCTGAACGGCAGGTACATCGCGAGCCCGACCAGCACCCCCAGCCCGCCAATTGGAAATGCGGACAGCGCCGCGCCGATCCCGGCGCCGGAGAGGTACTTGTCAACCGGGGCGTTGCCTTCCAGTACTCCCTTGACCAACCCTTGAAGCACCGATGCCTGGGGAGCCGACAGGCAGTCCGGTAGCTCCTGGACGCAAGCGGGTGAGTCGGGGCCGAAGCCTGCGGTGCCACCGGGCCCGGCCTTCCACAACAGCAACGTGGTCCCGATGGCGATCGCCGGTCCGATCCAGGCCACGGCGAACTGTGCCATTTGTTGCCGCCGGAACGCTCCCGACGAGGTGCCCCGTCTTGAGGTCCTGCATCATGTCGGCGCACTGACTGGTAGCGATGCACACGGCCACGCCAATCGTGATCGCCAGCACCGAGTTCCCGCTGGTCACGGCGAGCATCAGCGTCACCGCGATCAGCGCCAGGCCGCTCAACGGGGAGATGTCGGTGGCGCCGGTCGCCTGCGCGACGATCAGCCCAGCCACGGCGATCCACAGGGCCCCTACCACCGCCGCCGCCAGCGCCTGGCCGACGTGCATTCCGCCGGTGTCTCGAGACGCGATCAGGGTCACGGCGAACAGCGCGACCAGCGAACCGATCAGGCCGATCACCAGCGCATTGGGACTCATCTCCTCTGCGTCCCCGCTCCCCTGACGTGCGAGCTTGGCGGCGGCGGACAGGCTGCTGATCGCGCCCTTGATGGCAGGGAACGACGCCACGACTCCCGCGAGCGCGCCTCCGATCAAAACGCCGATCCCCGTGGGTCGCAGCATGGTCTTGTACACCGCGCCAACCATCTTGTCGCCGACCAGGCCGTCGGGCGCCCAGCCTTGACTGACGGCGTAGGGTCCGATGACCCACCAGGCCAAGATCCCACCAAGCGCGAACGGAATGCCCCCGCGCCCACTGAGCATGCCAGCCCCGATGTTGGCCATCGACAGATAGAACGAGGTGCCGAGGAACAAGAAGCCGATCGAGCTCGAGTCGCTCATGCCGAACAGGCCATGGAGCCACGGCCCGACGGGAATTTCCTCGGGGATGACATGGAACTGCCCGAGCAGGGTGATCACCATGGAAATCCCAAAGCCAACGCCAAGCAAGATGCCCTTCTGGATGCCGGCGCCGGGCGTCTTCAGGATCGTCGCCACCGCGAGGCCGCTGGGGAACTTGAGGCGCTCGATCTCGATCAACTGCTTCCGCAGGGGAATGATGACCACGATGCCCATGAACGAGCCGGCCACCGCCGCAAGGAGCACCGTCCAGACGTTGTAGTCCTTGCCGAGCATCAGCAGCGCGGGGAACGTGAACACCACGCCAGAGCTAGCGGTGTTCACGCCGGACGCGACCGTCTGGTTGATGTTGTTCTCGACGATGGATCCTGCACCCGGGATCTTGAAGACGCCGCGCCCGAGGCCACGTAACAGGGCGAAGCCCATGATCGCGGCGATCGTCGAGCCAGGAACGCCGAACCCAAGCTTCAACCCGATATAGGTGAAGGCGGCAGTCATCAGCATGCCCTGGACGATCCCCAGGGACATGGCGCCGAATGTGATCTCGCGATACGTCGCCGGCCCGGCGCTGGGCTTCGGGTCACTCATGGTCGTCTCGATTCCTTCAAGGCGCGCTCCATTGCTCGCCCTGCGTTAGCCCGGAATTCGGCGTCGAATCAACGCACTTGCGTCGTCAGTCACCGACTAAGGCCAGTGGATGCGCAGCCCGTGAACGCCGCGTACCTCGCGTGCGGTTCATCAAAGCTTCAACAATCCAGGGTCAGCGTCGGCCTATCGCTTCCGCACTCCATCGAGCACCATGCTGACGAGCGCCTGAGTGGCCTCGGCGGGGCTCCCGAGCGGCTCACCGTCGAACACCGCGATGAGCAGCGTCTCGACCGCACCGACTACCGCGAACGCGGTGATGCGAGGAGGGAGCTCTCGGAGCAGGTGCCTCTCGTGAGCAGCCTCCGTGAGCGCGACCGCAGCGCTGTTGATCTCGTCACGCAGCGCGCGGATGGGAGCCCGAGCCCCCTCCGCAGGCCCGCGACACTCCTGCAGGTACAGTTTGACCAAGCGCGGCTCCCGCAGCGCCGCCTGCCCCATCTGCATGGCCAAGGTTTGGTATGCAGCGGTCAGAGCGTCGGTCGAGCGCGCTTCACCCAGGGCGCGACCACACTCATCGAGCGCGGTCTCCACCTCTTTGCGCAGGGGTGAGAAGAGCGCCTCGACGACCTGCGACTTGTCCTCGAAGTAGCGATAGAAGCTGCCCTTGGCGACCCCGGCGGCCTTGGTGATCTCATCGACGGTCACGCGCTCGACTCCGCGTTCGAGGAACTCGACGAGCGCAGCATCGCAAAGCGCTCTCGTCCGTTCCTGACGGTTACGGTCACGCTTTCCCCCGGCTTTGCCCGGCCGCTGCTCCGGCACTCGTCCAGGCTCGAACAGATTGTCATCGCCAGGTTTGGAAACCCCGCTGCTCACTTGTCGCTCCTCCACTCCCCCATCCGCTCGGTATGTCGCTTTCAGTCGGTTCAACAGCCAGTCCATAGCTCAGTCCCCGACGCAAGGGATTGGTCCATCGTGAAGCGGAACGCTTCAGCCTTGACAAGCTCCGAGGAATGGCTCAAAACATGACTATTCAGTCACCCTTTGGAGAGAACGATGATTGGGATCCCTCTTGCTCTGCTGGCAGCGAACGCATTCGAGTGGGCTGTGCACAAGCACGTGCTGCATGGTCTGGGGAGGAGCAAGCGAAGCTTCTGGGCGTTTCACTGGCATGAGCATCACGGTGAGTCGCGGAAGAATGGCATGTTCGACCCGAACTACGAGCGGCCACCGCTTGGTTGGCACGCTCAAGGCAAGGAGCTGCTGGCCCTGGTGGGCGCGAGCGCTGCGGTGACTCCCCTGCTCCCCGTAGCGCCCTTCTTCGTGGCCACGGCCTACTACTGCGCGTTCAACTACTACCGAGTGCACAAGCACTCGCACCAAGACCCGGAGTGGGCTCGGCAGCACCTCCCGTGGCACTACGACCACCACATGGGGCCCAACCAGCACAAGAACTGGTGCGTCACCAAGCCGTGGTTCGACTGGGTGATGGGGACGCGAGAGCACTACGTGGGGACCGAGCGTGAGGTACAGGATCGTGCCAAGGCGGCCGCCCGCGCCGAGCGCAAGGCAGCGCGCACGCCGCCCGTCTCCGCAGAGCCACAGCCCGGCGAGTGAGCTCGCCACGTGGCGCCTCTGCAGGGCCCAGCGACTGACCCCATTCAGCGCTGGGCCCGTCGCGTTTTGTACGCTCACGCCAGCGCTCGACGCAGTGGTTGGACCACGCTCGACGGCTCGATGTTACCTCGAGGTTTCGTAACGTTGTCTACCGCGCCCCTGCGTGCCGCGAGCTGCGCGTGTTTTTCCATATGCAATAGCTCGCTCGGCATGTTGCTTGCTCACGCCTGTGTGCGCGTTATCCGGGAATAGCCGACGGGCTCCGCGCGCTGGAGCAACACGAAGAGACAGAAGCTCCACAACCCGCAAAAGACATGGGTGTCGTGGTCCAGCACCCAACGTCGTCACGATCCGCCACGCCCGATGCCCGTTCTCTCACTGGATGAGTGGCCGCCGCGAGTCGCTCACATCGACGCGTCGACTGCGCACTCGCGGCAGGTCCCGTGCCACCAGCGCAGCACTCGATGCCGCTAACGCCCGCTTTCCTTAAAGCGCGGTGAGTCTCAATCAACCCATCCCCGAATCCGGGATTTCCCCCTTACCATCGTGTTGTCACGCGGCGGGTACAGCCTGCCCGACCCATCATCACGAGCCCGACACGGCGCTCGGCGCGGTCACGAGAGAACCGCCGCCGAGGATCGATGGTCAACGCAGTACGAAACCGACCGAGGGGGAACGGGAGAAACGAACAGGGGGAGTCATGGAAACGATCATCATCAGCGAGATCCTCGCATCCAAGCCACATCATATCCGCACAGTAACGCCCTATGCCTGCGTCACGGACGCAGTGCGCCTGATGAATCGCTACAACATCGGCGCGCTGCTGGTGATGGACGAAGGCGTGTTGCTCGGCATCATCACCGAGCGCGATGTGCTCTTCCGCGTGGTAGGCCAACATCTGGAGCCAGAAGCTACCCTGGTCAGCGACGTCATGACGCGCGGCTTGGTGACGGTGACTCCTCACACGACGCTGCAGGAGGCCATGCACCGGGTGACGGAACAGCGTGTGAGGCACCTGCCGGTGCTGGACGACGATCAGCTCGTCGGGGTGGTGTCCAGCGGCGACCTGACTCGAGCGATCACCAACGCGCTGGAGCGTGAGGTCGACGCGCTGTCGTCGAAGATCCCCATCGCCCCCAATCACATGCTCGACGTCTGATTTCGGTCAGTCAGCTACCAGCACGCCCAGGCAGTCACCGATCTCGATGTGGTGACCAAGGATCTCCGGGTCGCCCACCGCTTCACACAGCTCGGGCCACACCAAGAGCGCCCGGCGCTCGGCGCACAGCCGCAAGAGGTCGGCCTGCACCGCACCGAGATCCGCATCTCGGGCCACCGCGAACAGCGCGAAGATCCCCGGATGGCCGCCGGGGCTTGGTGCCGGGAATCCCAGCTCGGGCAACAGCTCCGGCACCCGCACCTGGTAGTCGTCTGGGCTGCGCACCTCGAGCCTGCCTCCATAGCCTTCGAGTAGCGTGGAGATCTCTCGCAGCACGAGGTCCCCAGGGTCCAGTCCGTCCATCTGGAACGAGCGCAGGTCCCCTGCCCGCGTTACTTTCCGCACGGCAAAATTTGGCACCCACTCGTCGTCGTGTTCGTGCTCGCAGTCAGCGCTGTGCTCATGGTCGTGCCCGCAGTCAGCGCTGTGCTCATGGTCGTGCCCGCAGTCGGGGCCATGCTCGTGCTGGTGTGCTCGCTGGGCCGGGGGCTCCAACGGCTGGGGGTCGAAGAGCACGCAATCGTCGCCGTGCTCGGTCTCCGCAGCTGGCCCTGATAGCTCGAGCACTCGAGCGGTCA
The DNA here is from genome assembly GCA_030433055.1 of Polyangia bacterium. Taxonomy (GTDB): domain Bacteria; phylum Myxococcota_A; class Polyangia; order Polyangiales; family Polyangiaceae; genus JAHBVY01. The sequence goes on along the minus strand of JAUILJ010000206.1, from coordinate 2,618 downwards.
CCGGCCCTGTTCTGAGAGCTACGAGCTGGCGCTTGGGATCGTCGGAGAATGTCAGCAGAATGATGCCCCAGTCCGCTTCGATGGGCTCGCTCCCGGGCTCGACGGGCATCCCAAGGCGACTGGCGGCTTGACGCACCTGGGACCAGGCGCCGAGCTCGGTGCCGAGCTCCACGATTCGCCAGTCAGCTTCTCCGCGTGGCAATGCTTCGGCAGCTCGAACGGTCAGTTCGAAGGCCCGCTCGACATTGCCCACGCGCTGCTCGAGCTCCGAGAGCAGCAACACCGCCCCCGGTGGCACGTCCGGACGAGAACACAGCTCCGTCAGGTACGTCGCGAGGCGGCGGTCGTCGCCGAGACTACGCAGACAATCCACCTGAGCTCGAGCGCGTAGCCAGAATTCCTCACCCCCGAGCTCACCTAGGGCATCGAGGAGTTCGAGCGCCCGGGCACCGTCTCCGCGTCGGCTCAGCAAGTCGACCCAGCGCAGCGTTGCGGGCAAGCGCGCTTGGGCACTCGCCCCACGAGCAGCCCGTTCGGCGACCTGTTCTGCTTCCGCAAGGTAACCAAGCTGCTCGAGGCAGTTGAGCACTCCGTCCAGTGCCTGCCCTGACAGCACCTCGCGACGCCAATCCACCGCCGCCGCTGCGCTCTCCCACAGGACCTCGAGCGGGCTGTCCTCTCCAAGTTCCACGGGCGCTGGATCCGGGGTTCGCAGCTCACCTCGCACCGCCTCCAGGCGCGCGACACACTCCTTCACTCGTGCCGCGAGCGGAGCGCGCAGCCCCTGGAGCAACCGCTCTGCTTGCGCGAGCTCGAGGCGAGCCAGGGCTCGAGCTCCGCGAGCCAGCGCAAGCTCCGCGCCGACAATGGAGCTCTCGAAGGCGAGGAAGCGCGCGCCGTTGTGCTCCTCAGCGATCCGCATGCCGCGCAAGACGGCACCCAGCTCAGCGTCGTTGCGCAGCGCGCGCGCCTCCACCAGGGTCTCCACCGCGCGCACCCACGCGGAGTAGTGACTGGGGGTCTTGGCGATCGACTCAGGCTCTGGCAGCAGGTTCGTCGCCTCGGTGAGCCGCCCAAGCGCGGCCAACGCGCGCACCTTGCGCAGCCGGATCTCCATCTCGCCGTTGCTACCCGACGCGGGTTCGTCCCACATCTCCAGCTCGGTCCACGCCTCCTCGAAGCGACCCAGGGCAAACAACGCGTCGGCCTTCGCTCGGATCAGCGGCGGACAGCGCTGACGCAGGTCGCGCTCCAGCAGCGCAGCGCGCGCCTTGCGCACCTCCTCCAGGGCGTCCTCGGGGCGAGCGCCGTCCAGCAGCGCGTCGATCAGCTCGGTGCTCAGGCACAAGAAGCACGGCCACCCCGCGTCGATCCGCGTCAGCGTCTCGCGCACGACGGCGACCCGCTCGTCCACGTAGCCGGGGCCATCCAAGGTGCCGTAGCAAGACGCGAGGTCCTGAACGGCGCACACGGACTGGGGGCAGTCTTTTGTTTCCGGGCGGGAAGACAGATCGATGAGCTCGACCGCCAGTGGCAAGCAGTCTTTTACCTGTTCCCGGATCAGAGCGCGGCTCTGGAGCTCCCAGTGACGGATGAACACCTCGATCCAGGGGTTGCCCGACGCGCGAGCCAACGGTAGCGCCTCGGCGACCAGGGCATCCACCGCCTCGTGCTCGGAGTCCACGACCAGGGATGGCAGGTCGTTCAGGGCTTCTGCGAGGCGCGTGTGCCCGCGGCGCGCTAGATCGGTGTAGGCCTCATTCAGCCAGTGCCATATATCCATATGCAAACACTCACGTACGCCATCAGGCTTGGGAGTCGAAGGTCTCGCATAGGGCCGCGCAGAAGTCACGCAATGCCGACTCCACGTCGAACACCCGAGTCTCCTCCCCGGTCTCCGACAGCAAGCTGATCAGCGGCGCCAACAGCCGCACGCCCAGTGCAGCGCGCTCGGGCGATGCTTCGAGCAGGCGCAGAATGGCAGGGCAATCGCAGTTCACGTAGAGCTTCAGCGAGGGCCGCGCGCCGACCTGCGCCGTGAACTGCCGGGCCAGGCCGAGCACCGCGCTGCTGATGCGGGCATCAGCCTTGTCGGACTCGATGCGCCGCTTCAGCTGAACCTCGCGATCGGGCACCAGCACGAACGGCAGCTCCTTGGGCGCGAAGCGACAGCTGGTGACCGCGACGTCCTCGCGCCCAAACCATCGCTCGAGCTTCGCTTGATCCACTTGCGGCAGCTCGACCGCCTGGAACAGCTCGCTGTCGCCCTTACCCGTCCCGAGGAGCACCAGGCGCCCGCGCAGGCGCTCGGTGTAGACCTTGCAGAACGGCAGCGCGGCGAAGCGGATCCCGTGCACCACGGGCACGCCCAGCGCGCGAAACAGCAGCTCCTCGAAGCCGCCGCTCTCGGTCTGGCTCACGTGCAGCTTGCCCTGGCTCTTGTCGAGGATATGCCTGACCCTCAGCTCGCCATGGCTGGTGGGCACGGTGACCTCCTCCGCGAGCAGGTCGAAGAGCCGCGTGTCCGACAGCGCCGATCCCAAGAGCGCCTCGTTGTGACGCAGCAACACGCGGCGCCAGGTCGCCGCTTCGTGCTCCGCGATGCGTCCGAGGCCCTC
>JAUILJ010001070.1 GCA_030433055.1 Polyangia bacterium | reverse complement strand
CGCCCAATTCCCCTGAGTGCTTCCAGTTCGGCGACGCCCAGTTCAACGTGCTGTTCGAGTGGAACACGACCACGATGAAGGTCACCCAAGGTGCCGGCGAGCCCCAGGCGCTGATCGGCTCCCTCAACGACGGTGCCTGCTACGCCCAGTTCACCGACGGACCGTCCGGGGCCCAGATCAAGCCGGTCGAGACCGACTTCAGCGTCGACGGAGACACCTACACCGCGGTGTTCCCGGACGTCGCGATCCCGATCTACCTCGAGGATTCTCGCGACAACTACGCCCTCTTGCCGTTGCACGAGCTCGAGGTCACCGCGACCCTGAGCGCGGACAGGAACTGCGTTGGGCGCTACGTCCCAGAGAACCTCGACGAGACCCAGGGTTGCTCGGCGAAGGAGGGCCTCTTCGCGTATGAAAACGGCGGCACTTACAAGGGTTACGTGACCGTGGAAGAGGCGGACACCGTCGACATCACGAGCCTCGGCTATTCGCTCTGCGTGCTGCTCAGCGGCAACGTGAAGCGCTGGCAGCACAAGCCGGCGGGTGAGCCCATCGGGCGCTGCGAGGGCAGCGATGGCTTCGTGGAAGAGAACGGCTATCCCAAGGGCAACTGGTGCTCCTCAACCAACTCGGCGGCCACGGACAGCTGCGCGGACGCCTGGCAGATCGTGAGCGACTACGCCGCTGGCGCCGTCAAGATCACCGGCGTTTGCGGCGGCTGAGCGGGGCCCTGGAGCATTTCCGCTCGACAAAGTCAGCGCAGAAGCCCGGGGATTTCAAGGGATCTCGGGGGGTGAGGCGGCACCGCGCCGCAGCCCTCCCCAAGGGCAACACGCTCTGCGGCGGACGGCCCTGGCGATCCGATCTGCCACACTCGTCGTAGACTGCACATCATGGCGAGCGGAGAACCGGCGACCGAGTCACAGCGCTTCCGCAGGCAGCACCACGAGTTGATGCGCCTCGCTGGCGACTTGTTGAAGTACTGCGAGGTCAGCCGGGTGCGCGACGAAGCGCCGGAGGTTCGCAGCGCGCTGGTTCGTTTCACCGGCAAGCTACGCATCCACGCGGCAATGGAGAACGACGCTGTTTACCCGCGGCTCATCAACCATGAGCGGGAGGATGTGCGCACCAAGGCGAGGAGCCTGTTCGCAGAGGTCGGCGACCTGTACAAGCGCTTCGAGCGCTATTCGAAGCAGTGGCACGACCTCGAGCTGCTACGCGCCGAGCCCGAGCGTTTTCTCACGGAAACGCAGGAGATGCTGCGTATGCTGGGTATGCGGATGATGCGCGAAGACGCTGAGCTGTACCCGCTGGTCGACGAAGTCAGCTGACGGCTCGCTCGGCTCGGACCAAGCGAGCGCGAAGCTTCGCGACCTGGGGATGCCAGGTAGCTACCCTGGTCGATGCAGCAGCAGCACCTTCCAGTCCAACTTAGCGATTTTGCGCGTCTTTTTATCGGTGTAAGCCACGGACCCAATCCCCGTTACACTGGCTCGTCAAAAGAGCGGCCGCAGCACCAGCGGCCAGAGGGGACGCGTGGATGAGCTCGATTGCGTTGGTGGGCCCTGAAATCGAGGAGAACCTGAGCCTCCGCTACCTGGCGGCGGTGCTCAGTGAAGCGAGCCACGAGACCGAGATCGTGGCGTTCAACCAGGACGCGGACTTCGCCTCCGCGCTGGAGCGCATCCTGGAGACCCGCCCCGACTTGGTCGGGATCTCCCTGGCTTTTCAGTGGCGCGCCAGCGACTTCCTGGCGCTGGCCGTGGCGCTGCGAGAGCGCGGCTACGACGGGCACATCACGATTGGCGGCCACTTCGCGACGTTCGCCGCGCTGGAGCTCCTGGCGGATTTCCCCGAGGTCGACTCGGTGGTTCGGCAGGAGGCAGAGGGCACGCTTCTCGACCTGGTCGAGCTGCTGAGCCGCGGTG
>JAUILJ010000205.1 GCA_030433055.1 Polyangia bacterium | reverse complement strand
TTCGCCGCGTGGTAGTCGGCGTCCATACGGCGACGGCGGGTCACCGCGGGGCGCTCGGACTCGAGCCGCACGTCCTCGCCGCGACGGCTGAGGATCTCGGCCCCGGTCTCGACCTGGGGGGCGAAGTTCAGCTGGCAGGAGAAGGCGTTCCTGTCCTGGCTTGCTCCGCGCGGAATCGTTGCAGCGTCCATGGCGTCGCTCTTCGCGCTGCGCTTGAAGCGGATGGGCTACGCGGACGCCGCGATCCTCGAGACGCTGACGTATTCGGTGATCGGCACGACGGTGGTGCTGCAGGGTCTGTCATCTCCCTTCGTCGCCCGCCGTCTCGGGCTCGAGCGCCGCTCGCGCGCGACGTGGCTGCTGATCGGGGATCCCTGGATCGCCATGCGCCTTCATCGCACCCTGCGCCAGTGCGGGGCGCCGACCCTGGTCTTTGCAACAGCGGGCGTGGCTGGTGAGGACGGCGTCACGGAGGATCCGCTGGAGCCCGAGTCGATCACGGATCCACGGGTCGCTGACGCCGAGGCGGTGCTAGCCGTCTCCGGTGATCCCGAGATGAACGATCGCATCTGTTCAGCTTGGTCCGACGTCGTGGGGAGCGCAGCCTGCTACCGCTGGGACAGTCCAGACGTGGGTCCGCGGGTCGCAGGGCGGGCTCTGTGGCCAGACGCTCCCGGGCCCGCGGAGGTCAGGGCACGCACCGAAGCGGGGACGCTGGCGATCGATGCGGTGGAGGTTGGGACGAGTCACGACACCACCCGCTTCGGTCCGGCGCTGCGGCCGCTGCTGGGGGTCGACGAAGGGCACATCTCGATCATCGCCGATGAAGCCCCGGCGGACGTTCAATCCATGCTCGTGCTGCGGCAGCGCATCCAGGGCCTCGGGGGCCTGATGCGTGACGCGCTCATCCTCGACAAGCAGAACGTCAGCTTCGAGGAGGTGCTCGAGGCGCTGCTCGATGTTGCGGCTCGCTCGGTCCCCGACCTCGAGGTCAAGACAAGCCTCGCGGAAATCTTGGAGCGAGAGCACAGCATGCCGACCGCGATCGGTGCAGGCGTGTGTATCCCCCACTTCTATCACGGCTCGGCTGCTCAGAGCATGGCGTTCCTCGCCCTGGTCCCGAGTGGTCTCGCGGCGCAGGGCCACGAGGTACAGGGTCACCAGGTGCAGGGTCACGAGGTGCAGGGTCACGAGGTACAGGGTCACGACGGAGAGCCGGTGCGGCTGGTGTTCTTGGTGATCTCCCCCGCCGATCACGCGACCGCCCACCTCACCAGCCTGAGCGCGATTGCTCAACTGGCGCGAGATCGCGGGCTCTTGAACACGCTGCTACATCAGCGCACGCGCGGTAGGCTACTCACCCTGTTACGCGAGCGGGAATAGTCCACAGCCACTCAGAAGCGGGCAAATTCTCGCGCTGGGAGTCAACGCCCACCAGCGCGAGAGGCCAACAAAGCCCACAATCGCCCCAAAAACTCTGTACTCCCCGACGCCTCAGGGTCACGATCGAATACCCTTCATGTTGGAGTTCATGGCTTGGAGCGCCCAATTCGATCCGCACACGAGCGTGCCCGCGCATTTCCGAAAGGAATGGGAGGCACGGCCGCCCACGTTGCTCGAGGCCTTCGGGGGCCACCGCTGACTCCGGCAACGCTCGCGGCGCTGGGCCGTCCAGGCGCGGGACGTGCGCCCTCGGGCCGGGGTGAGGTTGCGCGTTGAACCAGGCAGACTTCTTCGCGACGCTGGAGGGTCGCCTGTGCGACTATCTCCGAGGCGCCGGATCCCCCGTCTGGTGTGATGGCTTCGTCCCCAACAGCGCCTTCGACACCACGCAGGCGAGCTTCGTAGCAGGCGAAGTGTGGATGATGGCGGTGCCGCCGAACGCTTCCGAGGAGCTCTGGAGCTTCAACCTCCGCGTCAACCAGCGCCTCGACGCCAGCGACGACTGGGCCGACCTGGAGGCGCTATTCGGGGTCGACTTCGAGGCGCGGATGGTGCTGGTGTATTGCGGCCGCGCGGGGACTGACCTCACCCCCACGAACTCGGACCCCCGCAGAGATCTCGTGGACTACTTGGTGCACCGTGGAATCCACGCGGAACTCGTCGAGTCGAAATACGGCGCTTCCATCCTCGCCAAGCGCGACCCCTCCGACGAGAACTCTGACGCTCAACGCGTGATGCAGCAAGGCTCGAGCTGGGTGGTGGAGGAGCTGACTGGCAAGTTCGGAGGCGTCGTGTTCGGGACCTGGAAGGCAGCCTGCGATCACGTGATCGCGTGCTGGGCGGAGGCCTGAAGGCTCGAAGCGTGGGCATGTCACCCGGGCAATCCTCGAAGTAGCGCTACCAGAACGATTCCGTGTGGTCATGCGGGGCCCCCGCGGCTACACTTGTCCGCGGATCATGCGCCGCCTCGCAACCATCCTGCTGCTCACGTCGCCGCTGCTGCTCGCGGAGCGCTGCCCGTCGGACAAGCCAGCGTTCTTCGATCTGCCAGACGCAGGCACCCGCGACGCGACCGAAGGGTGTGGGGGTGAGGGAGCGGCGGGCGGCTACACCAAAGCCGGCGGCACCTGGGACGGATCCGCCGGAAACCCCTATGGCGCACCGAGCGACGTGTCCGTCGACTGCGCCGGCTTTGGTCTGTTCTCGACGGCGCTGTGCGGCTTCTTCGAGTCTTGCTCGCTGAGTTGCGAAGGGGACACGGACTGCCCGGTCGTCGACGGCGGCCCAGCGCCGGTGTGCGACCAAGACGCCAACCTACCTCCGACGTGCATCCTTCCCTGCAGCGATGAAGCCCCCTGCCCGCCCGGCATGCAGTGCGTCTATGATCGCTACCACTACGGCAACCTGTGCCTCTGGCCGAAAGCCTACGGTCAGTGAGTGCGGCTCCCGCGGCAGCATCTCTTCGGCACGGCGCTCAGTGACTCTGTACCCGAGCCGCCATCGCGTCCGGCGCGTGAACGACGAGCGGCCGCTCAGTTCACCCGCGTGAAGCTGCCGTTGGCGTTGCAGCGGTAGGTGTGGCCAGCGATCGCTCGGGTCGCGTTGGTGTGCAGTCCGGAGATCTCGGGCCAGGCGCATTCCTTCGCCGGGAGCTTGCAGAACTTGCCGCCCGCGGGGCCGGGCTTGCACTGCCCGGTGTTGCACTCGGCACCTGAGCTGCAAGCCTCCCCGACCTGTAACCGCCAGCCGCTCCCTTGCTTGCAGCGTAGCTTCTTCCCGCCATAGCTGAGCGTGGCGTTCGCGGGCTTGCCGGCGCTGCCCTGGTAGGCACAAGCCATATTTCCCGCATGGCAATACTTGTTGCCGTTTGGCGCGACCCCACAGCGCGTACTCGAGCAGTCGTCGTCGGTGCTACAGCCCTGGCCATTGACCTTGACTTCGTGCCACTTGCCCTGGCTGTCGCAGCGATGGTCCTTGCCTCCAATTCCCCGTCGCACGCCCTTCTGGTCACCCACACTGTTGTACCAGGGGCACACCTTCCCCGCGCCGAGGCACACACCCGCGTTCGTGATGACCTTGACGCCGGTGTTGGTCTCCACTTGCCGACACCTGCCGCTGAGGCAGTCGGCGTTGGTTTGGCAGAGCTTGCCGTCAGCTGACACCTTGCGCAGCCCGCTCTGGTGCGACTCGCAGCGGTACAGGTTCCCGCTGATGGTGGCGGTCTGCCCTTGATCGATCCCGCCGCCAGGCGTGAAGCATTCCTTCCCCGCGGGCGCGCAGCGAGCGGTTCCAGCGAAGTCCTTCGCGCAGTTGCCGGTCGAGCACTGAAAGCCAGCCGCGGTGTGCCCCATGTTCCAGGTCTGACACGCCTGGCCAGGTAGCTTTCCGCGCTCCATGCGAGCGCCGTCACACCAGTACTTGACCCCCGACTGGGTGCGCACGTGGAACTTGTCGACACCGCTGGTGCCGCCCCAACCACACTCCTTGTTATTTGCCGCGCAGAATTTTTTGGTGATCCCGTTCCGACACTTTCCCGTGCAGTCTGCGTCGTACTCGCACTCTTCACCGTGAGCGAGCCGCCACTCGGCGCCCCAGTTGTCGGCGTTGGCTTTGCACACGTAGTCGGTGCCCTGATGGGTATGGGCCGCGCCCGGGGATACGCCCGAAGATCCACTCTTCGCGCATTTGCCAAGCGCGGAGGTGCAGTAGTAGGCGTTGATCCAGCGCTTGCAGATCCCGCTCGCGCAGTTGTCGCTGCAAGGAGGCCCGTCGTTGGACCCCTGACATGTCTTCGTGCATTGCTGCCCGAGTTGCTTGTTTCCGTTCGCTCCGACCATCCCAAACGCGAACACCGCCACCCCGACGAAGCTGAGGAACCCACGCACTGCACTCATCGCACCCATTTCCTGTTCCTTTCCCCGCCTGGCAGCGTTCGCACCCGAAGTGGGGCGAGCGACACGACCGCTCAGCAGAGTGCCCAATTGGACGAGGCCCCGCTGCTCGCTGGTCGCTCACTCGGCGCTCAGAATGTGCTCAGTCAGTGCTCAGCACTCGGGTCGCACGGCGTCCACTTCGCTCAGCCAAAGCTGCTCGCAGAAGCGCTCCACCACCTGCTTGAGCTGCCTACGATAGGTCGAGTAGGCGAGCCCCAGCTCCGCGGCGACGGCGATCTGCTTGGCCTTCGGCGCGAAGTAGCTGACCTGGAGCAGCTCGGTATCGCGCGGATCCGGGAGCAGCTTCGCCGTGGAAGCCAGGTGTTCCCGCAGAACTCGCACCGCGAGCGCAGGGTCTGCGAACGGCCCGCGACTGCGCACCACCCTCGACCCCAGGAGGGGCGAGGCGGAGAGGCGATGCAGGTCCATGAAGCTGCGCAGGGCGTCCCGCACTGCCTCGTCGAAATGGTCCCGCGCCAGCCAGGTGCCCGGCAGCTGCCGGGTGGGTCCACGGCCGCCCTCAGTCGGCATGGGCGCAGCTCCCCCCAGCGAGCTCCACAGCGCCCGCCGGAGCTGGTGCGCGCTCCGGGGTGTGCTGAGCGCTGACTCGCACAGCCCCACGGGGAGCCTCAACTGTCCGTTGGCATCGCACCAGGCTTCGACTGCAGCCTCGCTCTCGGCGACCAGCGCGCGAGCCAAGTGATGCATGACGAGCGCCCGATCTCCTGGATCGATCTCAGCGTCCACCGTGACCGTCACCGGGACACGCTCGAGCAAGTCCCTCACGTGGGGCGGCGGATCCGGCGTGAGGGTGAGTAGCAATCGCGCATTACTGCACTCCGCCTGTCGTGCTCCGTTCGGGGTGAACGAGCCTGCGGACGAGAGCCACGCGACGAGGGCAGAGGCGCAGGCCGGCGTGAGGTTTTCCGCGTGCGAAATCCACAGAGTGCCTCCCGAGGCCTCGCCCACCGCTCCCGGTGATCCGCGGTCGCCGAGCAGGCTGCTCAACGCGTGTTCCGCTGCCAGCGCGCCCGCGGGCCAGCAAACCAACGGCGACTCCGCCGCTTCGTGTTGACGCAGCGCCTGCACGAGCTGGGCAAGCACTCGCTTGCCGAACCCGGGGGCGCCGATGAAAGCTACGGGGTTGACCTGCCCAGCCGCCAACGCAGCCGACTCTCGCAGCGCCCACGCGGTGGGGCTCTCACCCACGAACGAACCCGCATCCGGCGCGCCAAACCCCGGGATCAACGCCCGCGGAAACAGCTTCGGAATCGCGATGGTTGACTCTCGTTCCACGCAGATCAGCAGCAGGTGCCTGTCAATCGCGATGAGATCCCCAACCCGCGCTCGTCCGACGCTCAGCGCTTGCCCCGCCACACGCAGCTCTCCTCTCCCCAGCTGCTCGATGCGCAGGCTGCCGCTCTCGGCTCGCACCGCCAGCTGTCGGCGAGACATTTGCCGCAGCGTCCAGGGCCCGCTTGCCTCCCACAGTCCAGGCCTGAGGCGCCCGAAGGTCATGCGGTTGCTGGCTTCACTGCCTCTGCCGAGGATGAACAGCTGGCCCTCCGGCAGCAGCGCGACTTCCCCGACGCGACCCGGCTCATCGGGACAGGCGGCGACCATCAACGCGAGGTGCGACTCTCCCTCCCAGCGATTGCCCGACACCGGGCCTTCTTCGGTGGTGGCGTCAGTAGTCAGAGGGGCCTCGCGTGTCATTCTCGGGCCGTGGCTCTAACTGGGTACACCCGACAATGTTAGGCTCGGCTTCCCTCATGACGCAACCGAGCGACGACCACGTCGGGCGAATCATCGCCGAGCGGTATCGCGTCGACGCGTGCATCGGCAGCGGTGGTCTGGCGCGGGTGTATCGCAGCTGGGATCTCCAGCTGAAACGCCCGGTTGCTCTCAAACTCCTGCGCCGTGACAGCGACGAAACGTCGGACACGCGCGACAGGCGCTTGCTGAAAGAAGCGCGCCTGGCGGGGTGCTTGAATTCCCCACACGTGGTGCAGGTGTTCGATTCGGGTCGCAGCGACCTCGCCGAGCCCTTCATCGTGATGGAGCTGCTGAGCGGTCACGACCTGACTCAAGCACCGCGACCGCTGCCTGAGGAGCCGGCTGCCGAGGCCTGGCAACGCATGGCGGTTGGATGGCTCCTCCAGGCGTTGTTGGGTTTGGCTGCAGCCCACGCCGCTGGCATCGTACATCGTGACCTCAAGCCCTCGAACCTGTTCCTCGTGGATCCAGATGGGGCCGCACCTCGCATCAAGCTGCTAGACTTCGGAGTGAGCAAGCAAGCCTGGGGCAGCGCCGAGCTTCTGCCTGAAGAGTCCACGCTCACGCGCAGCGGCAGCTACCTCGGGACGCCGGTCTATGCGTCTCCGGAGCAGCTGCGCGACGCCCGCTTGGCAGACACGCGCAGCGACCTCTGGAGCTTGGGGGTGGTGCTGTACGAGCTGCTCAGCGGCGCCCGCCCCTTCGATCGCGCTTCGCTGCCAGCAGTGGGTGCGGCCATCGTCGGCGAGGAACCCCAGGCGCCCGATGGTGTGCCGCCGGCGCTCGCCGCGGTCGTGATGCGTTGCCTGGAGAAGGATCCAGCGCGGCGCTACTCCAGCGCAGCAGAGCTGGCGCACGCCCTCGCGCCGTTTGCGGACAACGGCGCAATCTGGGCCCAGCAGGTCGCCGACACGCTGGCCCAGCGCGCGCCCGCGTCGACGATCAGCGAACCGCCTGCCCAGATCGCCACAGAGACGTGGGTGTCGAAGAGTGAGCCGGCGCGGCCCCAGCGCGCTTCCCGCTTGCCAGTCGTCGCGGCGCTCGCGCTGCTGACCTTGACCGCGTCCGGCATTGCCGTGTGGTATCGCTCGCAGGGCCAAGCCAGCGCGGTGCCGCCTCCCCTCCAACCCCTCGAGCACGCCCCAGTCGTGGAACAGCATCCCCCTCCGCCGCGTGATTCGAGCCCCGTTGAGCCGAACCAGGCCGAGCGATCGAACCCTCCCCCAGCAGAGCGCCCGGTACTCCGTCCGCTCCGTCAAGCCTCCCCCAAGCCCGTCCCGGCCAGCGCTCCGAGCGAGCCCGCGCAACCACGATCCGTCCTCGACGAACGATGAGAGAGCCCATCAAGCGCACCCGCCCCAAGCCTCCGCGGTATTCCGTAGGGATCTTGATGTTCTGGGTTTGGGGGTTAGGCGCACTGACCGCCCAAGCACAGCCAGGTGCCAGCGATCCACTCCCCAAAGCCGCGCAGCTCTTCGACTCTGCGCGCGACTTGATGCGCCAGGGAGACTTCGTAGGCGCCTGCAAGCTCCTGGAGGAGAGCCAGCGGCTCGACGCGAGCGACGGCACACGCCTGAACCTCGGTGTTTGCAACGAGCGTCAGGGCAAGCTCGCGAGCGCCGTCCGACACTACCAGGCGGTGCTGCTGAGCGCCGAGAATCAGGGGCACGCCGAGCGCGCGCGCTTCGCTCGCGAGCGACTCGAGGCGCTGCGCCCCAAGCTGAGCTACCTCGAAGTGCGCGGTGGCCAGCCCGCGCCTCGGTCCCTCGAGCTCGACGGAGCGCCGTTTGGCGTCGCCCGGATCGACCAGCGGGTCGCCGTTGATCCGGGCGAGCACCAACTCTCGGCCGTGTTTCCCGACGGCACACGCTGGACCAAGCAAGTGCAGGTTGGAGCGGAGGCGGATTTGGTGGTTGTCCGCCTACCCATGAGGCAAGCCGAACGGGTCGTGGCGACGAGCAGCGTTGCTCCAGCTCAGCCAGCACGGCCCTCGCCGGCCCCCGGCGCGGACGAGCCAGACACCTTGATCCGCGACGCCGGCCTGGTCACCTTGGCCATCGGCGGCTTCAGCGTGGTGTTGGCTGGCTTTCTGGGGCTGCACGCTCTCGACCTACGCAAGCAGAGCGACGCCGAGTGCCCCGGTGGCGCGTGCACCCAGCAGGGCGTGGAGCTCAACGATGACGCGCGACGCAACGGCAACTGGGCCACCGTGTTCGGCGTCCTTGGCGTGGCCGCGGTCGGCACCGGAGTGCTGATGGTCACGATCTTCGACGACTCGAGCGCCCCGCAAGTCGGCGCAGGCTGGTCAGAAGGTGCGTGGACGCTCGGCGCGCGGGGGGCGTTCTAGTGATCCGCACGGAACATCTCGTCGCGCTGGGCGCGAGCCTCCTCACGCTTGGCTGCAACGCCATCCTGGGCATCGACGAGCGCCAAGTCGCACCAAGCAGCGGCGGCACTGGAGCCAGCGGCGCAGCAGGGAGCAGCGGCGCGGCAGGGAGCAGCGGCGCAGCAGGGAGCGGCGGAGCCGCGGGAAGCGGCGGAGCGGCAGGGACACCGAGCGGCGGAGCGGGAGGGACGCCGACCGGCGGCGCCGCTGGCAGCGCTGGCGTTGGAGGCGGTGGAGCCGGAGGGCTTGCGGGCGGCGGAGCCGGGGGGCTTGCGGGCGGCGGAGGCACCGCGGGGACTCCCGCGGGCGGAGCGGCAGGCAGCGGCGGAGCGAGCTGCGTGGAGAGCAGGCTACGCTGCGCAGGCAACCAACCCGAGCGCTGCGACGCGACCGGCTGGACGGCGCTCCCCAGCTGCACCAGCACGGCGCCCGTGTGCTCCGACGGCGCATGCGTCTCCGTGAGTTTGTTACCGCAGGGTACCGCTGAGGCGCACAGCTGTGCCGGCCTCTCTGACGGTACCTTGCGCTGCTGGGGTAGCAACGCTCAGGCCCAGCTTGGCTTGGGCGCCGGGGCTCCCGCCCAAGTGAGCCAGCCCGCAACAGTGGCTGTTGGCGCGCCGTCTGCCATCGCGCTGGGGTACCGCCACAGCTGCGTGCTCAGCCAGCAGCGCGTCAGCTGTTGGGGCGACAACACACACGGCCAAGTCTCGTCGGAAGCCGCGTCCCAGGTGAACGAGCCGTATCTGCTCGCCCTCACCCAGATCGACGCGGTCGCGGCAGGGCGCGATCACACCTGCGCGCTGAACGGCGCTGGCAAGGTGTTCTGCTGGGGACAGAACCAGCTCGGGCAGCTCGGCCAAGGGGACACCCTGGCGGTGAAAGGCGTGGTGCCGGTCGAGCTACCCACCACGGACGCGCTCGTGGCCTCGGGCGACACCACGTGTGCCCTCGCCCAGGGGCGCGTGCTGTGCTGGGGTGCGAACGATGCAGGCCAGGTCGGCGCGGCGGACACCGTGGGCACCATCGCCGACGAACCGACGGCGGTGCTCATCGCGGGCCTCAGCACGCTCAAGCAAGCGAGCGCCGTCGCGTTGGGGCCGACCCACGGCTGCGCGCTGGTCAACTCCACGCAAGTCTACTGCTGGGGAAGCAACGCCAGCGGCGCCTTCGCGCTGAAGGCACCCGCTCAGAGCCTGGTCGCGACGCTGAGTGGCTTTGGCGACAGCGACGCCATCCAAGCCGGTCGCGACTTCACCTGTGTCTTGCGCAGCGGGAGCGGCGCCCTGGAGTGCGCTGGGCTCGGGACTTCAGGCCAGCTCGGAGATGGCCTCGGTTCGAGCACCCACCAGCCACAGCGTCCGTTCAGCGTGACACAGCCCACGAGTTTTTTCCTCGGGGAATCACATGGCTGCGCACTGCGAGCGGGAGAAGCCTGGTGCTGGGGTGCATCCGGAGCTGGCCAAACCGGGCAAGGCGTCGCGGAGACGCGGCTCACCCCGATTCAAGTCGCGTGGTGAGCACCGAATTGCTTGGCCGTTGACGCGGGCGCGCTCGATCGCCAACCCTCGCGGTATGAGACGGCGCGACTTCCTAGGGGCTTGCTTGAGCGGCGGCGTGACCGCCCAGGTTGCGCTACTGGGGAGCTGTACCCCGACGCGCTCTGTACCAGCGGCTGCGCCGCCCCCCGCGACGAGCGGTGTCGATGCTTCCTTTGCCGAGCTGCTGCTGTGGCGAGCAGATCCTGAGGTCCGTCCGGAGTTGCTCGCCCACCCCGCCCTGGCCGCGATCGTGCGTCACCAGAA
>JAUILJ010000204.1 GCA_030433055.1 Polyangia bacterium | reverse complement strand
AGGCCCACGAGCTCGGTGTCACCGCGTGACAGCGCGTGCCCGATACCTCCCTGCGGATCCAAGTCGACGAGCAAGGTCCGGCGACCGCGCTCCGCGAGAGCTAGCGCCAGATTGAGAGCGACGGTCGTCTTCCCGACCCCCCCTTTCTGACTTACAAGTGCAATTCTACGTGACATTTTCCACCCGGTAATTTCTACGGGACACCAAGTGCCCGTCACCCCACGTCTCGCGGCCTCACGAAGACCGCATTGATGCCTGCCGCGGCTCAGTCCGCGGGAGGCTCGTGTATCCCCATGTCTTCGAGCCTCTTGAGGTTGGCCCGAACCTTCGGGTCGTCGGGATTGGACTGACCAGCCTCTTGGAAGGCGAGCAAGGCGACCGTGTAGCGCTTCGCGAGCAACGCCTCGATCCCTCGGTCCCAAGCTTCGTTGAAGGCGCGCTCTGCCGCAGTCAGTTCCGGTTCCGGTGGCTCCTCGGGCTCGGCAGGCACTGCGTCCCCCTCGATCACTTCGTCGAGTGGAGCAGCGGCCCGGAGGACCGCAGACTGCTGCTCCTCCTGCCACTCGCCTGTCTCCCCAAGCTCGTCCGCTTGGCGAGCCGCCTCCATGACTAGCCACTCCCAGTTGCCATCCAGGTTCTGCTCTCGTGGTTGCTCCAGCAGTGTCCGACAACGCACCAAGCTGCCCTTGGAGAACGCGAGGCGCCTAAGCGCCGCGTCACCGCCACCTCGTTCGTCTCGCGCGGAAACCACGTCACCTTTCCAGACGACGATCTCCCCCAGCCGCTGCCCAGCGCGCTCGACGTCTACCACCACCGAGTGCCGCCCCATACACGCCAGCTGGAGGTAGTCCGGCACGGAGAATGGCGCTATCTCCATCGAGCTGCGACTTTGATTGAGGCGACGTTCGAGTGCGGCGCGGAGTTCCTCCAGGCTCACCGGCTTCTCCATCACATCCACGTCAGCGTGCTGGGGGATCTGCGAGCGATAGGCCATGAGGTATCCTGAGGCGTAGATGACTGGAATCTGTAGTCGACGCTTTCCCAGTTCGCCCAGCAGCTCCAGCCCTGAGCGTCGTGGGAGGTCGATGTCCGAAACGATCACGTCCGGAGGAGAACGATCGATCAGTGCTAGCGCGTCCTCCAGGGAGCCCGCATCCATCACCTCGACGCCAGAGAGTTTGGCGATTCCGCGCGACATCGAAGAGCGCAACATCTCTTCGTCCTCGATCAGCAACACCAAAGCCATGACTACCTCGACCTCTCAGGCACGGGCTCAGAGGACCTTTCGGATCTCCTTGACGGCCCGACTCATGTCCAAGAAGATCAGGCCAAGCTTTGCTTCAGCCGTCGTCAGCGTCAGGAGCATGGTGCCCTCAGACGCCGTGACCATCACCGCAAAGCCCTGATCACCCCGAATCAGCACCTGCTGCAGCCCCCCTCGCTCGAGCTCGCTCGAAGCCCGAGTCCCCAGGCTGAGCAGGGTCGAGCTCATACCTGCGACGCGAACCTCATCTAGGTGTTGCGGGAGCGCGCTCGCGATCATCAAGCCATCGTCGGAGATCAACGCGCTAGCCTCGATCTCGGGGGTGCCAGATTGCAGCGATCGCAGAATGCGATTCAGTTCCTCGGTCCTTGCCATGCTCCTCGTTCTCCTTCGTTTCCACAGTCAGCGAAGCGGCGCGCGCAGGGCACACCAACCTCACGGCGGAGCAGCATCGCCCCACCCAAGAATCCCCACGGATATACGTCCGGCCACGCAGGAAGTTCAGCCCCTACGCACCGTTCGCTCTGCGCCTTCCTCCAGGCACGGCGCGCGCAGGCACCACTACGCGGATCTCCACGAATGTCCCAACGCCCGATTCCGAACGGATATCGAGTTCACCGTCAGCGGAGCGCACGGCGCTACTGCATAGCGCCAGCCCGATGCCGGTGCCCTTGCCCTTGGTGGTATAGAAGAGTTCCGTGCAACGCTTCAGCACCTCGGGCTTCATCCCTTGGCCGTTGTCCTCAACCGTCAGGGTCAGTTGCTTGGAGCCTGTGTCGAAGCGTGCACTCACACGGATCTGGTCACCGGCGTCGCACGCATGTACCGCGTTGGTGATCAAGTTGAAGGCGATCGCGCGCACCACGGAGATGTCCATCGGCAGCAACGGCATGTCCGCAATTTCGCTGATGACCTCGATTCGACGCGAGCGCGCCTGCGCCCCCAGCACCCGCACCGCATCGCGCAACGCGTAGTCCACTGCGCTGTTTCGCGCGCAGAGCAGCGAGCGTCCGACGGAGCCCAGCCCCTCGAGGGTGAGCTTCATGCGACGCATCTCCGTCAGCACCGCATGTAGGTCGTCCTGTGCCGTGCCCTGGGGCAACTCCTCCAGCATCAGCTCCACCGAGGTACTGATGGCGGCGAGGGGGTTCTTCAGCTCATGCAGCACCGAGGGCAAGATGTCGCTCACCGCAGCCAGGCGGAGCAAGCGATCGCGCTCTTCTCGTAGCTGCTCGAACCCCGTGATGTCGCGAAACACCACCGCGTACTCGGCGCTACCCGGCGCGCTGGCCTCGATCCGCGTCACGTCGAATCCAAACACTCGCCCGGCGTCCTCCGCTGCGTGCCCCACTGCGCGCTTTTCCACTGAGTCACCCGCTGCCGCGCGGATTTCATGCATCGAGACCAGGACATCCTCGACGGCGGTCCCGATCAAGCTAGACGACTCCTGCTCGAGCACGCGAGCCGCGCTGTCGTTGGCGAGGACGATGATCCCATTGCTATCCAGACCAATAACGGCAGCAGGAAGTGCTCCCAGGATCCGAGCGTGTTCGTTGGGGGTCAGCTCATGCAGCGCATTTTCTGTGCGAATCAGCTGGAGCGCGACGGTCATGCCCATTCAAGAGTGCAACCGCCGGGCCAGGCGGGAAGATTGGCACTTACTCGACGTTTCCGCACGTAACCGACAGGTGCTTCGACGCACGCGTCGGTATCCGCCTGTCAGCAATGGACACTCGTCCGATTCGGACATGCCGGTTTGTCGCTTTCACGCTGAAAACGCAGGAGAGCGGCGAACACGACGAACAACTTGCGCGATCTGTGCCAGCGCCTCCCGACAGCACTGGGAGCAGCGCCTTGCCCCGCCATCAGCTGGCCCAAACGCAGGTGTGCTGGCTCGCGTTGGGAGTTTGGGGGCTGCGCTGGAGCGCCTCACCCCCAACCCCGAGGACCCAGCCTGCGGCGCCTCGGCCCGCAGCGTCGGCCGAGGCGAAGGGTCTGACCAGCTACTCGTCTATCCAGCGCCGCAGGCGCTCCATCGCCCTGCGGTCGGCTTTGGTCGGGCGCCCCGCGCCGCGATCGCGGATGGGTAGCTCTTGCATGCGCTGCTCTCGCGGCGGCGGCGGAGGGGAGTGGTCGACGTACAGCTCGCGCGCAGGCGCCGGCGCGAGGCGCTTCTCCGCCAGCTGCGCCACTTCCAGGATCACCAGTCCGCGCGGAGCCTGGGCCCGCACCCGATCGCCCACCTTGAGCTTGGCGGCGGGCTTCACGGCGTTGTCATTCAGCTTCACCAGGCCGCCGGAGCATGCCGCAGCGGCCGCGGTGCGCGTCTTGTAGAGCCGCGCGGCCCAGAGCCAGCGATCCACCCTCACCGAATCCATGCGCCGCCAAGCATAGCTCGCGGCGGGCCCCCTGCCACGACTCGTAACTCGGTTCCAAGCAGCAACTCCGCGGCGCGGCGCAGCGCGTCGCCAAGCGCCCGAGCATCGGATAGCCTCGGCGCCGATGTCGACCAGCGCACTCCGAGGCACCCAACTGAGCAGCAACGTCCAGCAGTTTCCCGTGCTGCCGACCAAGGTTCACCCCAAGGACGAGACCTTCGTCAGCAACCGCGAAGCGAACCTCGAAGTGCTGGGCAAGGTCGAGGAGCTGCTCGCCAAGGCTCGGGCAGGGGGCGGCCCAAAGTACGTCGAGCGCCACAAGAACGCGGGCAAGCTCTTGCCCCGCGAGCGCGTGGAGCTGTTGCTCGATCGCGACTCCCATTTTCTCGAGCTCTGTCCGCTGGCGGGCTACGACATCAGCGGCAACTCCCCAGGCGCTGGGAACATCGGCGGTATCGGGGTGGTGAGCGGTGTCGAGTGCCTGATCACCGCCACCGAGGCGACACTCAAGGGTGGCGCCGTGAGTGAGTACGGTGTGCTCAAGAGCCATCGCCTCGCGGAAATAGCAGAGCAGAACCGCCTGCCGGCGATGCACCTGGTGGAGAGCGCGGGCGCCGATCTGCCGAACCAGAGCAAGATCTTCGTCCCCGGTGGGCGCACATTCCGCGATCTCACTCGCCGCTCGGAGCAGCGCGTGCCCACGGTGTGCCTGGTGTTCGGCAGCTCGACCGCAGGCGGCGCCTACATCCCCGGCATGAGCGACTACACGGTGATGGTGAAACAGCAGGCACAGGTCTACCTGGCAGGGCCCCCGCTGGTGAAGATGGCGACCGGCGAAGAGACAGAGCATGAAGAGCTCGGGGGCGCCGAGATGCACTCGAAGATCTCCGGCGTGAGCGACTACCTGGCAGAAGACGAAGCCGACGCCATCCGCCTCGGGCGCGAGATCATGGCGCACCTCAACTGGCAGAAGCACGGGCCCATGCCTGCGCGCGAGGTGGAGCCGCCGCTTTACCCGTCCGAGGACCTGCTGGGCATCGCTTCAGCGGACCTGCGCGTGCCCTTCGACGCTCGAGAGGTGATCGCACGCATCGTCGATGGCTCGCGCTTCAGCGAGTTCAAGCCACTCTACGGCAACACGCTCATCTGCGGCTGGGCGTTTCTCCACGGATACCCGGTGGGGATCCTGGCGAACAACGGCGTACTGTTCAGCGAGAGCGCGAACAAGGGCGCGCAGTTCATTCAGCTGTGCAATCAGAACGATGTGCCGTTGATCTTTCTGCAGAACATCAGCGGCTTCATGGTGGGCAAGAAGTACGAGCAGGAAGGCATCATCAAGAACGGCGCGAAGCTGATCAACGCCGTGAGCAACAGCACGGTACCTGCCATCACCATCATGATGGGCATGAGCTACGGCGCCGGGAACTACGCCATGTGCGGCCGCGCGTATGATCCGCGCTTCCTGTTCACCTGGCCAAGCCACCGCATCGCGGTGATGGGCGGCAAGCAGCTGGCCGGCGTGCTGGAGATCATCCAGCGGGGCGCCGCCGCCAAGAAGGGCACGCAGGTCGACGAGAAGCAGCTCGAGATGATGAAGAAGATGCTCGAGATGCAGATCGACAACGACAGCAGCCCGCTGTTTTCTACAGCCCACCTCTGGGACGACGGCATCATCGATCCGCGTCACACCCGCGACGTGATCGCGATCAGCCTGTCCGCAGCGCTGAACGCCAAGGTCGAAGGCAGCACCAGCTGGGGGATCTTCCGCCACTGACCGCGCGTGGTGCACCGCACACACAGCTCTCTCAGATAGTGGGCGGATAGGGCGCGTTGTGCTGCGGGAAGGCCTCGGGGCGCTCGAACACCGACTTCACGCTCGGGCGCAGCAACAGGATCAAGGCGAAGACGCCCAACGCCGTGCCCAGTGGAATGTTCAGCAGGATGAACGCCGAGCCGATGCAACACAGCACGTGGCGCTTGCGCGCACGAATGCTGGAGGCGGTGAAGAACAGCAGCACCGCAACGCTCCAAATGTAGAGCGTGACCAGCATCCCCACGGCAATGAAGAACCACGGGAGCGCCTCGACCACCGGCGGCGCGCCGCTGCTGTGAAACGTGGGATCGTTGAGCATCAGCCCGCCCATCAGCACGTACACGCCACCGGCGAGTCCGGTCAGCACTTGTAGCCCAGCATAGACATAGAACAGGATGCCCAAGACATTGAGCTGATCGCGTTCCGAGGCGGTGAGCTGAGGCTCCATGGCGGAAAACTGGGACGAGACGAGGGAGCCGCAGGCTCGCTGGGTGAGCCAAAGGCTCTGCGGGTACTGATACTGCCAGGCGAGCGATGAGTTTCCCCGTCGACCACAGTCTATCCCTACATCCCCCATGAAAGCGGAGAAAGCCATGGAAAGTATCAGCCCAGCGGTCGCGAAGCCGACCTCCTCTCACGTCTCTTCCCCGTCCCGTGGCGCCAAGGTCGGCGGCTACGTGTCCAGCGGCCTCGCCGTCGCCTTCCTGACCATGGACGCGACCATGAAGGTCTTTGCGACCGCGCCCGCCATCGAAGGCACGAAGCAACTGGGCTACGACCCCAGCGTGATCGTTCCGCTCGGGGCGGTCCAGCTCGTGTGCCTCGTGGTCTACCTGTTCCCCCGCACCTCGGTGCTCGGCGCCATCCTCTGGACCGGCTACCTCGGCGGCGCCATCGCGACCCACGTGCGCGTCGGCAACCCGTTGTTCAGCCACGTGCTCTTTCCGGTCTACGTCGCCGCGTTGCTCTGGTTCGGTTTGTGGCTCCGGAGCCCGGCGCTGCGCGCGTTGGTGCCGCTGCGCCGCACCTGAACAACCTCGCCGGCGCCCTTATGTTTCCGCATGGATTCCGTTGTTCCTCGCACGCTTGCCTGCGTCCGGCGCGACATCCTGAAAGCTAGGCCGGAGTCGACCGATCCGTTGCGGCGAAGAAGGGCTCAGCCCAGGGCTAGAGCGGCAACGTGATGTACGCGTGCAGGCCCCACAGGATGTCCCAGTTGAGGGGCGGCGTCTCACGCTCGCCCTCCGCCTGGAAGGTCTTGAAGTAGAAGAACGTCATCCCGCCGACGGTCGCTTCGATGCCGCCAAGCAGGGTGGGCGCTGTCTTGAGCAGCGGATGCAGATAGCCGAACGTCAGCTCACCCTGGACATAGCCGATCAGCCAGTCGTCGGGGAGCGCGTCGTTCAAGCTGTAGTCCTCGAGCAGTAGAACTTCGCCGAGACCTACCTGGCTCGAGAGGCTCCCGTAGAACTTGGTTGGGGTACGCTGCGTCTCACCCCCAAACGCCAAACCTGCCCCACGGAAACGGGCATCGAACACCAGCTCATCTAGCACGAAGTCATCGACGCGGACTTGGTAGGGCTTGGAGTAGCTGGTCAAGCCAAGGCCGAGGTAGATCTCGGGGAAGTCTCCCTTGGGCACTTGAACGATACCCGTCGGGTCATTGTCGTGGTTGTACTTGACGCCAACGATGAAGCTCTCGAAGCCACTGACCATGGTCAGGGGCTCAGTCGTCAGCGGAAAGTCAGTCGTCGGCTGGTTCGGGCTGGCGGAGTGCGGGATCACCCGCACCGGCTGCTTGGGCGTCACCGTGGTCTCGAACGCGCGGGTCTCGTAGCGGAAGATCGGCTCCCACACGAAGCTCACCGCGGGGAAACCGATGACGCCGAGCGCCTTGGTCAGCTTGGGCGCCAGGTTGCCTGCCCGCGCGGTGATTGCTGCTTCGGGGCGCGAGGGGGCACTAGCAGAGTTCGACTCGAAATAGCCGTGGTGCAGGGTCACCCAGCCGAAGAGTCCGACGCCGACATCGAGGCTCCAGGTATAATAATTCTGCGTGGAAACATCCAGGGCAGGGTAACCTTGAGGTCGCCAGCCACGGTACGCCCCGCCAACCCCTGGATCGATGCGCAGGCCACCTCCGAGCACGCGGATCGGGTACTTCGTCTCCGCTGGCTTGGGCCCCGCTGCCTTGTTCGGGTCCCCAGACCAATAGCCCTTTTGCTCGGGCGCTCGCCGCGGCTGCCGGGACGACGACTTCGACCGCTTCGCAGGCTTCTTCTTCTTCTTCTTCTTTTTGGGGGGTGAGGAGCGTTGCTTGGACTTCAGGCCCTCATCCACGTGATGTTCGACCTCGCCCCCGATCGTCTGCGCCGCTGCGGGCGGCGCGAGCAGGCAGACGCCGAGGGCAGCGCCGAAGCAGCCAGCGACCCGCGCCGAGTGTCGCCGACGATTGCGCGGAAGCGCGCTGCAAGACCGAGATTCGAACATGGACTGACCAGTCTAATGAGCAATGCCAGTCTAGGGCGCAATGCCCAGAGACGTTAAGCGGAGGTATCGGAAGCGATGCGGGCTCAGTATGCTCGCGAGATGCCCGACTTCGCTTCGTCGCCCCGCGCATTTCTGGAGAGGCTCGAGGGCGCGGAGCGCCGTTCGGAGCACGCCCAACGCCTGTGCTTCGCGCACCGCGGTGGCGCCCAGCTGTGGCCGGAGAACACGCTGGAGGCCTTCGCGGGGGCGCTGGATCTGGGGGTGTCCCACATCGAGAGCGACGTACACCGTACGCGGGACGGACATCTGGTGCTGTTTCATGACGCGCGGGTCGAGCGGACGACCAACGGCTCGGGCTACATCCGAGACTTCACCCTGAGCGAGCTCAAGCAGCTGGACGCGGGCTATCGGTTCTATCAAGGCGGTCGCTATCCGTTTCGCGCCATGGGGCACACCATCCCCACCCTGGAAGAAGCGTTGGAGCGTTTCCCGGGGGTGCGACTCAACTTGGAGTTGAAGCAGCGGGAGCCTGACATCGTCAGGCCGATGTGGGATTTGATCGAGCGCCGCGGCTTACACGACCAGTTGCTGATTGCTGCGAGCTTCGATCCCCTGGTGCAAGAATTCCGTGAGGTATCGAGGGGCCGAGTGGCGACTTCGGCGGGCACGCGCGAGAGCCTGCGTTTTCTGATCGCGGCCCGGCTGGGCCTCTGGCGCTGGGAGGAGCCTGCCTACGACGCCCTCCAGTTGCCGGTCAAAGTCGGCGTGGTGCCCGTCGTGACCCGACGTTTGGTCGACGTTGCTCATCGCCTCGGCATTCAGGTGCACGTCTGGACCATCGACTCGAGCGACGAAATGCGAGCGCTGTGGCGGCTGGGTGTCGATGGAATCATGTCAGATCGGCCGGATTTGCTGGTGGATAGCGTCCGCGGGAGCTGAGTGCTCAAGGTCCCCCGCTGGGGCCCGTTCACTTGAGCGTGACCTACCGCACGCGCAGCGACTCGGATCATCCGCACACCCAGAGCGGGATCTTTCTCAAGCTCGGATCGCGCGCGACCCAAGCTCCCAACCTGCTCGATTTCGTGGACGAAGTCCGCTGGCTGACCACCCCTGCAGTGGCTGCGGCGACGGTGGACCCGCTGCGTGGCTCGCCCGGAGACGGCGTGATCGCAAGCAGCGCGGAGGTGACCACAGTCTACGAGTGCCAGCTTCGCAGCTGGCTCGCACACGTCGAGCGCACCCTGATCCTCGAGGTGCCGAGCTGGCTCACTACCAGTCTCGGGTGCATGCAGGTGATCGCCGTTCCCATGTGGACCCCGCTGCGTCGGGTTGGAGTCCTGGCCTTGCCGGACCCGGCCGCGCGTCGGGGCGTGCTGCTCCGCGCCCTCGAGCGCCACGCCACCGACTTCGCGCTGCGCGTCGAAGCCCACGACCGACGGGCTCAGCTGCAGGAGCTGCGCCGCGCCAACCTTGGAGCGCGCCCCACCAGCATGCGCGGCGCGTGGCAGCGCCTGAGCCTGCCCGTGAGCGCCCTGCGGCACACCGACACGCCGCGCTTACCCATGGAGTCGCCACGCAGCCCGATCAGTCGCCTGCGTGCCCCCCGTGCGCCAGAGCCGCGGGCCAGCGAAGCGCCCCAGCGCACTCTGGACCAAGCACGCTGAGCGTGGAAACACTTCGCCGCGGAGCAGACCTCAAAGGGTGTTTCTGCGTGACAATCGCGAGCTACATACTTCGGCCGCGCGGACGAGGCTTAAGGTTCGCGGAAACGGCGACAAATATCCCCGCGGAAATGCACCAGCATTAAGGCGCGGTTAAGGTCGCGCACAGGTGTCAGTTGGTAGAAGTCCTCACGGAAAGGAACTTCGACCATGCACATCAAGTACATCATTGGCATCGCACTCTTCGGTTTTGCCTCCAGCCTCGCGGGCTGCGCCGTGGACACGGAATCCAGCGAACCCTACGAGGTAGAAGCCACCGAGACCGCGCAAGCGGCCGCCACCGAGGGAGAGGTTTGCGGGCCTGACGGCGACACCAGGGAGGACACTGGCAAGGACGGTTGTGTGTACACCACCGTGACGCGCTGCCTCTGGACGGAGCACATCAGCGTGCCAATCGACACCTGGGTGAGCGTCGACGACGCGCACCTCGTCAGGCGCCCCGTCCGACAGACCTACATCACCTGCGACTGCACTGACTTCACCACCAAGGACTGCCCGAAGGAGATCGAGAGCCCCGGCCGCTGAGCGGAGTCCCCGGGCCTCCCGCGCGGCGCTGAGCGTGCCCGCTGAGCCCAGACAGCCACAGTGGGTCGCCATCAAGCGTCGTCCGAGGCAAGTCCCGGGGAATCGGCCTCCAGCTTTCACTGAACCCCGGGCGCGTTGGAATCGAGTTTCAGCGCGCCCGGCGTACCCAAGGCGAG
>JAUILJ010000203.1 GCA_030433055.1 Polyangia bacterium | reverse complement strand
CCGCGAACGGACCGAGTATCAGGTCCATCTCTTTCGTCCCACGCCGCCAGCTGCGCATTGTCATGCGCTTCAGGCGGGCATCGGGCGTCTCGCTCAAGCCGACATCCCGGAGCGCAGCTTCTTCATCGGCTCGGTGAGCAAGCTGATCGCCGGAGGGCTGCGCGTCGCCTACGTCAGGCCGCCTCACAGCCTTCGCCAGGCGCTGACCGGCGCCTTGCAGGCGAACGCCTGGATGACGTCACCCATTACCTGCGAGCTGAGCCGGCGCCTGATCCTGAGCGGCGACGTCGATGCGGTCCTGGAGAGTCGCCGTGCGGAAATTATTCAGCGCAACCGCATCGCTCGAGAGGTGCTCGGCGGCTTCCAGCTGCGGACGGCGGATACGTATCACGGCTGGCTCCAGTTGCCTGACACCTGGTCCGCCGATGGCTTCGGCGCAGAGCTCGCCCAGCGCGGCGTCCTGGTGCGCTCGGCGACGGCGTTTCACCTCGGGCGCAGCGCCGTGCCCGCGGCGGTGCGCATCAGCCTGAGCGGCGCCGGCAGCGACACCGAGCTGCGAGCAGGGCTCGAGCGCATGCGTGAAGTCTTGACGGCGGGTGCAGCGGGCCCTGCGCTCTAGCGGCGCGTCTCACCCCCGCCCGCGATCCGGCGACCCGAGCGGAGTCTCGGCGGCTTCTCTGAACAAAGTTGCGCAGCTGCGTAACCTCCCGCGGCCCACCTGCGTGTGCTGTCCGAACCCTCAAGGAGACGCACATGAACCAGCGCATGGAAGCCGATCGCATCTACTCCCTCCAGCCCGCCCTGCCCAAGGCGTTGCTCAGCCTGGGCAAGGCTGCCCTGGACGCCGGGCTCAGTCATCAGCTGATCGATCTGGTGAAGCTTCGCGCTTCGCAGATCAACGGCTGCGCGTACTGCATGCACATGCATAGCGCCGAGGCCCGCAGCCACGGCATCGGTCAGGAGCGCCTGGACGTGCTCCCAGGCTGGCGAGAGACCGAGGCCTTCTCTGCCCGGGAGCGCGCGGCGCTGGGGTTCGCCGAGCAGGTGACGTTGATCGCTCAGGGGCCGCCGAGCGACGAAGCCTGGGCCGAGCTCTCGGAGCACTTCAGCGAGGCAGAGCGCGTGAACCTGTTCGCGGTGCTCGTGGCCATCAACGGCTGGAATCGGATCGCGGTGTCCTTCGGGCTCGCACCCAACGTCAGGAGCGACGACGCGAACGCGGCATGAAAAGCGCGACTCTGCTCTGGGAACTGCGCGAGGCCTTGTGTATGCAAGGCGTCGTGCGTCGCGGACCGAGCGCGAAAGGAACCAACGGATGAGCGGACTGTCAGGTCACTGCCACTGCGGACAGTGCAAGTACCAGGTAGAGCACGAAGGCGTGTTTCACTTTTGCTGCAGCTGCGAGAGCTGCACGCGCCTGTCGGCGGGCGGGCGCCTGCTGGGCATCAGCGTACCCGACGAGACGTTCAAGGCGGAGGGCCCGCTCAAGGTCTATTCGTATCCTGGAGGAAGCGGAGAACACATCGAGCTCTCCTTCTGTGGCAACTGCTCGAGCCAGCTCTTCGCCCGCCCGCTGCAGCACTCAGGTTTCGTGATCTTGCGCGCGGGCACGCTCGAGAAGGGTCACGACTTCAAGCCGCGGAAGTTCATCTTCAGCGAAGAAGGCTACCCCTGGGACCTGCACGCGTTCTAGACAGCGCCGGACAGCAGCGGCGTGCTGCGAGCTACTTCGTCAGTAGCTCGGCCAGCGACTCGCCCTGTACGACGGCGCGCTCGCCCACCTTCGGCAGCGTGAAGCGCTCGTAGCGCGTCGACTCTGGCGACCAGACGACGAAGAAGAGGGAAGGATCCTCGAGGGGCAGCTCGAAGCGGACTTCCAGCTCCGTCGGCTGCCCTTCGGCGTCCCGCTGGGTGATGCGATAGCTGCTGTCCTTCAGCTCCAGGTGCCAGCCCTGGGGAAACGGATCGCGGCGCAACAACGGCACGAAGAAGTGATTCATCAGCCCGTGAGAGTCGGCGATACGCAGCGTGCGCTCGTCGACTCGGGAAATGGTCGCTTCGCCCTCCACACCGGCCAGGCAGCGGATGGAGGCGGGCTCCACCAGCTTCCGCGAGGCAAGCTGCATGGGCAGCTGGGCGCACATGAACATGGGATCCGGCGTCGTGAGCATCACGAGCGTCTTGCCCTGGGCCTCCGAGGGCACGCCCACGGCTGCAAGGCTTGCTGGGCGCCCAACCATCGTCACGCTCCAGGCCTCGAAGGCGAGGCGCAGCGGACTCAGCGTCGCGAGCACGAAGAGCCAGAATCCAGCCAGGAATCGGATCCCGATCGTGGCCTTCTGTTCGACGGCGTAGGCGATGGTGTGGGCGACCACGCCGGACAGGCCGAGGCCGGCCACGAGCATCAACCGCGCGTGCGGCTGGGTAGCGCACATGGGGATCGTCGCCAGGAGTGAACCAAGCGCCCAGAAGCGCGCCATCGGTCGCGCCCTGAGCACGCGGTACACGGGCAGGGCCATCAAGAGCAGCAGCAGGCAGCACACCGCGAGCACTCGAAGCTCCGCCTCGCGCCCCGACAGCGTAGCGAGGCCCGCAGGAGGCCCGCCGAGCTCTCCCGCCACCAGCTGAGGCAGGCGCTCGACTATTACCCCGAGGAATTGCCAGGGGCTCGCCAGGGGGTCGACGTACATCGAGCTATTGGCGGTGCCGTAGCCCATCGCGCCGTACACGCCACGCCAGGCGATGACGGCGACCGCCACGGGCAACAGCGCGATCACACCGCGCCTCACCCCCGCCCGGTCCAAGAGCAGCGCGTAGGCCAGGTAAAAGCCCAGCCAGGCGATCGCAGACTCACCGGCAAGGAAGGAGACGAACGCCGCCACGCCCACCAGCAAGCCCTTCGAGCGTGTGGGGGCCTCCGCCTCACGCCAGCGCAAGTAGAGCTCGAACGCCAGCGCACCCAGCACGCCCGCGACCAACTGGTTGCGATTGGAGAGCCAGCCAGCGGGCACGCCACGCGACGGCGCGAGCAGCGCGAACCACAGCATCAGGCCTGCGACCCAGGCGCCCTGAGAGCCGGTGACTTCGAGGCGACGCACGACGCGAGCCATCGCCAGCCCGAACAGCGCCAGCCAGATCAGCGAGTGCACGTGCATGAGCCACGGCGCGCCCGAGAGCACCCGGTAGTCGAAGACGTGAGTCAGCGCGGACAGCGGGCGGAAGAACGCCAGGCGGATGCCGGGCTGCGTGTACCATGGGGAAGCGCCGGTCTGATAACCGCGCGCCAGATCTTCCGGAGTGCCATCGGCGAAGCGGAACAGGTCCCAGAACGCCCGCGGCGTCTCCCACATCGGCCCTGGCTGATTGGTGTGGTGCACCGTCCAGTTCAAGACGTGGTCGTCGAGCTGCAGCCCGACCCCCAGGGACGTGCAGCACACCAGCACCGACAGCAGCACGAAGAGCCGGTGGGTCTTGGGACGACTCAGCCAGCCGCGCACCCGCACTGACAGCGCGCGGGCGACCAGCGGCTTTGCGTCTTCCACGCCCGGCTGACTATCAGCGCCCCGAGCCGTGGGCAAGTCGCTCAGAAGCGAGCAGTTCGAGCCGCGCGACGCCGAGCTTGATAGGCATAGCCTTCGTCGTCCCCGAAGCCCATGTTGATGATCGGGCTCCACTCGAGGACGCCGTCGCTGGCGTGATTGACAAGTCCGATCTGCACGCCGCGCAAGCGCTCGGTGTGGTTGAACAGGCCGATCTGCACGCCGTGGACTTCCTCGGAGATGTTCGCGACGCCGATCTGAGAGCCGTAGAGCTTCTCGGTGATGTTGCCGCCGCCGATCTGCGCCACACCGCGGAACTCCTTGGAGTAGGCAGCCAGGCCAACCTGGAAGCCGCCGACGAAGTCACCCGAGAAGTTCGTCATGCCCGCCTGCAGTACACCACGGAAACGCCCGGTCGAGTTGGCTCCACCGCCTTGTACCAGGCCAACGAAGGATCCATCCTTGCCGTCGATGTGCTCGTCGTAGATCTCACCCTGGGCGTTCACGACACCGATCTGGAACAAGCCCGTGAAGTGCTCGTTCACTTGGTTGTACATGCCGATCTGTCCCAGCCCGACGAAGTCGCGCTCGGCCAGGTTGTAGCCGCCGATCTGCGCGAGCCCGTAGAACTCTTGTTCGGTGCGGTTGTAGCCACCGATCTGGAAACCGCCGTAGAACTCCTGAGTCCGATTGATCGCCGCGAACTGCAGCGCTCCGTACCAGTCGAGGCTGCGGTTGTAGGCGAGAGCGATCTGCCCGAGGCCCATGAAGGTGCGCGCGCGGTTTTCCGCGAGGGTAAGTTGCGAGACCCCGATGAACTCGTCGGAGAGGTTGCGTCCGATCGCCAGCTGCAGCGCTCCGATGTGCGTGCCCGCGTCGTTGCGGATCAGCGAGAGGGAGAAGCCGCCGTAGAAGCGCTCGATGCGCTCGTGGGCCAGCGCCATCGCGGCGACGCCACCGAAGGTCCCGAGGTGTGGTCGCAAGCCAGCGTGGAGCACCGCCCAGTCCGTAGGCTCGTCCATCGAAGAGGGACCGCCCATGTCCCGCGGGCCAGCGCCCGTAGCGTCGTACTCACCTTCAGGGCGCGCATCGACGGGCGGCGCATTGCCCTGGCTGGATTCAGGCGACGTGAGCGGACCGACGGCGACCTCCGCTTTGCGCGGCGCTGCGGGTCGGGTACCGATATCGTCGTCCTGAGTGTCTGCGTGCGCAGGCGCGCTGGCGATCCAGCAGGTGACCAAAGTAAGGGCGGAGAAGAGCTTTACCGTTCGCATGACCCCCTCGAAACGGGAGCACGGCGGACCGCTTACGCCTGAGACTCATTTTCGATCTGAAAAATCCTCGACCTGCCCGAAGGGTGCGAAACTCCGCGCGTGTTCAGTAGATACCTGGTCTTCGCCGCACTCACCTGCAGCGCTTGCGGGGGTGAGGCGCGACCGGCTGCGCCACCACCCACCCCAAGCCAGCCCGAACCGAGCGCTCGAGTCGAACCAAGAAGCCCTGCAGCGGCAGCTCCCGAGCCGGAGCCAGAGCCGGAGCGGGAGCCCGTCGCTACGGCGATGCCTCCCCCCTCGAGCACAGCCGAGACGCCGCTGCCGCCCAACCTGCCGCCCAACTTCAAGGGCCTCAGCGAGCCGCCAGAGTGGGACGCGGCAAAGTGCCGCGGCGGCGAGCTAGACTTCGAGGCGCTGCGACGGTCTCGGGAGTGTGGAGTCGACGATGCCGCGCAAGAGCCGGTTCCTGCCGGGCTCAAGCTGGTCGCACCACCGCTCAAAACGGTTCCCTACGGTAATACTCAGCTCGTCGACGTCGTGCTGATGAACACCTCCGGTCGGCGGGTGAGCTTCACGGTCACCGTCGGGGACGGCTTACCCAGCGTGGAGTTCAGAGAGCTGAAGCGGTCCGCCAAGGACGTTCCGCCTGGGCCGTGCGTGCTCTCGATGCTCACGTCCGCGGAGTTCTACCGCTTCGAACTGGAGCCCGGCGGCAAGCTGGAGTTCTCCAGCGCGTTTCACCCCAACGACGCCCTCAGCGATTCCCCATACATGAGCTGCACGCCGGCACCGTTGCCTCGCGGCAAAGGCTACAGTGTGCTGTTCACTGTCGACATCAACTCCAAGCCGCTCAGCAGCCGCTGGGCGTTCAGCATCCAGTAGGGCTCTGAAACGACTCGATGCCCTGCAGAAACTCGTCAACCATGGCTTCCTCTTCACTGCTGCGGGTCGGTAGGCCATTCAGGCCATCGCACCAGGGCAAGCGGCTCTCGGTCCCCACCTGAATCACCGGCGCGACCCCACGTGGGTCGTCGAGGGTCGCAATCGCGATCTCGGGTTTGTATCCGTCAGGCTCGTAGGTCAGCGGGGTGCCGCAGTCTGGACAGAAGCCTCGCTGCACCTTGTTGGACGAACGAAAGCGCTTGGGCTCATGGGTCAGCCACGTGAGACCGTGAGCCGTGACCAACGGCGCAAACGCGTTGCCGAACGCCCGCTGACACATGCGGCAGTGGCAGATCGACGGGCGCCCCAGGCGCTCGACACAATAGCGGATCGCGCCGCACTGACATCCCCCTCGCAAACGCTCGCTCATCGCGGGCTATCTAGAGCAACCGGGGTCGCGTTGCCAGGCACGACGTTGTTTCAGGCCCCAGCGCGGTGCACACTTCCGTCGTGCGAACCGCCATCTACACCCTGGGTCTCGCCTGCGCGGCTTGTGGGGGTGAGGCGCGCCCGGCGGCGACGGCGTCCCCCCCAAGTCATCGCCAAGCAAGTGCACGACCCGAGCCGAGCGCGAAGGGCACCGCTTCCTTGCTCGACGACTTCCAGAGCCAGGCCGGAATCAGCCAGACACACGATGCATTCACTGGAGGCCATGGACCGGCCTCGGCACCCCCGGATTTCGTGGACGGAATTTGGAACGAAAGGGCTTGTCGTGGCGATGACCTGGATCTCACGACCCTGCGCAACGACTCGACATGCGTCGCCCGGGCCCAATCGACGCTACCCTTACCACCCGATCTGGCGCTCGAGCCTCCCGAGCTAGAATCAGTTCCACACGGTAAGATGACTCCCTTCAAGGCGCGACTCGTGAATCACGGCGCCGAGCGCGTCGGCTTCGTCGTCACCGTCGGCACAGCGTTCCCGAGCGTGCTGGTTTCGAAGCTGCGTTTCCAGGGCAGGCAGGTGGAAGCCAGCTGCTCGATCGCCGGCGTCAGCGCCTCGGAGTTCTACTACGTCGAGCTCGAGCCCGACGGTACGCTCGGCGTCGAAGGTGAGCTGTACCCGAATGACGCCGCGGAGAGCGGCGTCGACGGCGAGTGCACCCCTGGGGCGTTACCTCACGGCGAAGAGTACCAGGTCGAGCTCAGCGTGGGCGTGAACCAGAGCAAGCTCAGCGCCGACTGGACGTTCAAGATCCGCTGAACCGGCGCTACTGCTTGGCGCAGTCGGGCACCAAGGGCAGCGAGGGCGTTCGAGGTCCGCTGAAGGTCGGGAGGACGCTACTTGGCGCACTCCGAAACCATGAACTCGAAATCTTCCTGGAGCTGCTTGGCAGAGTCTTTCGGGTTCTCTGCCTTGTAGTAGGCGGCATGCAGGCGCTTGGCGTCCTTGCACAGCTTCGCCTCGCCGGCGCAGCGAGCCGCGCCGAGCAATGCCATGACTCCCGCCTTCATGGCTCCCTGCGCAGGCCCCTTGAGGGAAGCCAGCGCGGCAGCGATCTCGTTGCCAGCCTTCACGCATCCTGGACCGTCGTGCGCGGCGAGGGAGGCTTGCAGCCCCGGAAGCGCGCGGATCATGCGATCCGGCGAGGACATTCCGGCGCTCGTCGGGCACTTGGCCTGAGCGTGATGCTCTACCAGCGCGCCGAGCTGCGCGTCGCTCATGCGCGGAGTCATGGCCTTTTTGTCCTGGGCGGCCAGCGCCTCGCGCGCCGGCTTCTTGCCTTCGTCGCAGCGCCCGGCGCGCATCGTGCACCAAGCGCGTACCATACGGAAACGGTGCTCGCTCGCGCCGATGCTGTCCGTGGCGTCGGCGCGCTCCAGATCTTGCAGGCAACCCGCGCCATCGCCCAGGGCCTCTTTGCGCTCAGCGGACAGCCGCAGCTGGACGGCGTTCATTTGACCCGGGGCCTTCGCGGCGGCCGCATCCCCGGCAGAAGCAGCTTGCGAGGGAGTAGGTGCTGCTGAGCTCGCCGCTGGGCGCGCCCCAGGGCGAAGCGCACGAGCAGTCAGGCGGATCGGCACACGACACTCCGTCTGCGCGTGGGTCTCGCAGCTCTGGAGCTTGCCGCCGTGTTTGAGCAGGGACTGCTCCCCCTGCTTGCTCCCTTCTGCGCCAAAACCAGCGACGCTGGCGTTGGCACTCAGCGCTTGCTGCGACACGGAGTAGAGCTCGAAGGCGCCTAGGTCGTAGCTGGAGATGAAGTGAGTCGCGGCCTGACAGCGGTCGTTTCCGCCTATTTCCTCACGGTAAATATCATCGCGCAGCGCACGGCGTACACCAGCCACGAAGTAGCTCAGCTGCAGGCCTCGATCGGAGGTCACCTGGGTGCCGAGGCTCACGGCCCCCAAGGGCAGCTTCGCCCCCAGCTCGGCGCGGTCACGGATGGCGAAGCCCTCCTGTGTTCCGCTGGTCGCCTGGATCTGATCGTAGCGACCGTAGCGGCCCCTGAGGGCGCCGTCCTTGCAGCCATGGAGCACTCGCAGCTGGCACCCCTCCAAGCGCACGAAGACGACATCGTCCTCGGCAGCGGCTTCGAAGCTCGCCAGATCCGTCGCATCCCACTCGACGACGAACAGCCGGGAGTCGCCGTCCGGTTGAAGGACGCAGCGATCCCGCCCCGCTGTGGTCTGGTCCATGAGCGGTGTCTCGGGCTCTTGCTTCGCGCCACCGCAGCCACTCACCAGCAGGCTTGCCGCGGCTCCGATCAGCGCAGCTCCGAGCAACGGCGCCCCTCGCACCCCCCGCAAAGTCAAACCACCCACGGCGCGGGTCTAGCGCACGGCTCGCTCCACGCCAACCTGCCACAGGCCTGGGAAACACCCGGGGTTGATCCCGCTTGTAACCGCACGGGTTTCACCCCGTAGTTGGCGCAATGCGCGCGTCTCTTTTCGCCCTGGTCGCAGTGTTGGTCCCCAGCGCCTGCTTGGTTGGCTGCAACGAATCGAACAAGGCCCCGGCTCCCGAGCCAGCCAAGGCGAGCGCTGCCGCTCCCACCGCCAGCGCCGCGAGTGCGCCAGGCCCGTCCAACAGCGCCCGGCCAGCGACTCCCCGCGCCAAGGAGACCAGCGAGACCGCCTCGGCAGCGCTGGGGCACCTGCCGGACGGCGTGGGCCTGAAGGTCGGCACCGCGCTGCCGACACTCACGCTCAAGAGCAGCAAGGGCGACGAGGTCGACCTCAACGCCCTGGCAAAGACTGGCCCGCTGCTGCTCGTGTTCTATCGGGGCGGTTGGTGTCCATTCTGCAACTACCAGATCCGCTCGCTCACCAAGGCGTATCCCGACTTTCAAAAGCGCGGAGTGACGCCAGTGGCCATCAGCGTGGACTTGCCCAGCGAAGCCTCCAAGACCCAAGAGGCGTACGCGATCCCATTCCCTGTGCTGACTGACTCCGACCTCGTCGCCCACAAGGCGTTCAAGGTGCTCAACCACCTGGACGAAGCAGGCGTCGCACGGCTCAAGGGCTTTGGTATCGACGTCGAGGCCCACTCGGGGCAGCAGCACCACACCATCGCGATCCCCTCGATTTTCATGATCGACGGCCAGGGCAAGGTCGCCTGGGCCCACGCAGACACCGACTACAAGACGCGCCCGAGCACGCAACAATTGTTGCAGGTGATCGACGACCTGAAGCTGAAGTAATTTTCTGCAAGGAAATACACTCACGGTACTGGGTGTGTCGGGCGCCAGTACGCGACCAGACTCACCGGCGAAAGTCAGGACGAGAGTCAGGACCAGAGTCACGACACTCGGGGCCACGAGCACCCCGACTGCTGCCTTCGCCAGAGCAAGCGAAGAGCAGAAGAACACGAGTGCGCCCAGGTACGCCCCGCACCCACGGAAGGTGCTGTCGCACCCACCAATGTCGAACGCTTCGAGGTGAATACCGACGCGGAAAGTCACCCGGTAGTCGGGACGTGGTAATAGGGGTACGGTGGAGTTAACTGCCGGCACACTCATCACGCCGCAAATCCGTCTCGAGCGCATGCTTGGAGAAGGCGGAATGGGGAGCGTGTGGGTCGCCGAGCACGAGGGCCTCGGCACTCGCGTGGCGATCAAGTTCATCAGCGAAGATCTGGCGAGCCAGCCCGATGTCCGCGAGCGCTTCACGCGTGAAGCCCGAGCCAGCGCTCGCATCAAGAGCCCCCATGTGGTCCAGGTGTTCGACACTGGACTGCTGGAGGACAGGATCCCGTACATCGTCATGGAGCTGCTCGAGGGGCACGATCTGCGCGAGCGCATCCGGCAGCTCAAGCGCCTCCCCTTGACCGAAGTGGTCGCGGTGGTGAATCAAGCCTGCAAGGCGCTATCCAAGGCTCACGCCAAGGGTGTGATTCATCGGGACATCAAGCCCGATAACCTGTTCATCTGCGATCCCGAAGGCGACGCCCACATCAAGGTGCTCGACTTCGGCGTCGCCAAGTCGGACGACACGGATCTCGCGATGACCTCCACGGGCGCGGTGGTGGGCACTCCTTACTACATGAGTCCGGAGCAGCTCGTCAGCGCCAAGCACGTCGACGTACGCGCCGATCTGTGGTCCCTCGGAGTGGTCGCGTACCACGCGCTGACCGGCCAGCGCCCATTCGAAGCCGAGACCTTCCCGGGCCTCGTCCTGGCCAT
>JAUILJ010000202.1 GCA_030433055.1 Polyangia bacterium | reverse complement strand
CTGGGTGTGGTGGTGCGCGTCCTCGACGCGCTGAGCGCCGCCCACGAGGTGGGAATCGTGCACCGAGATCTCAAGCCAGAGAACGTATTCCTGAGCTTGGACGACTCGGGAAACCCCTGCATCAAGCTGCTGGACTTCGGCATCGCGAAGTCGCTCGAAGAGGTGGGCGACACGGACGCTCGCACCAGCACCGGCATGATCCTCGGGACCCCCGACTACCTGAGCCCGGAACAGGCAACCGGGGACCACTGGGTCGATGCCCGCAGCGACGTGTTCAGCGCCGGGGTGATGCTGTACGAGCTTCTGACCGGCGATCGCCCGTTCCAGGCCGCGTCGGCCGTGGCGACGGCATACCGGATCGCCCACTCTCAGCCCGAGCCACTCAGCCAGCGCAGCGTGCCCCGCGGGGCGGCCCTGGACGCCCTGCTTGGCCGGGCGATGGCCAAGGATCGCGAGCGGCGCTACACCAGCGCGAAAGAATTCCGCGAGGATTTGATCATCCTGATCGAGGATCCCGAGGCGATGGATCGCGAGCTCGCCGGGAGCCTGAGGCTGCGAAACAGCCAGCGCGTCGCGCGCCAGTCGCCGGTACCTCAGAGCCCC
Source organism: Polyangia bacterium (assembly GCA_030433055.1). Classification (GTDB taxonomy): domain Bacteria; phylum Myxococcota_A; class Polyangia; order Polyangiales; family Polyangiaceae; genus JAHBVY01. The sequence goes on along the minus strand of JAUILJ010000202.1, from coordinate 9,805 downwards.
ACGCTACGCCTCGACCAGGAGGTGCAACGGCACCGCGCGGCGCGCACGAGCCGGCCAGCGCTCGACCGACCATCGACTCCCAGCGAGCTCATCGCGTCGGAGCGCGCCCTGAGCACCGCAACCCTGGCTCCACTACCGGACGTCGGTGAGACCCTGGAGAGCCCGAGGCAAATCGACTGGTCCCCGCGCTCACGGCCGGTAGTCAGCTCCCCATTCCATACGCGGGGCGCGGTGATCCAGGCTCTGGACCGCTATGTGGCCCAGAACTTCGCGCCCTGGATGCACCGGCGCGTGCTGGACGCCCTGCCAGCGGACGCGCGAGGCGAGATCGAAGAGCAGACGCTGCAGGCCATCGTTTATTACCCCATGGATATGGCTGCCAGCTACCTGAGGATCGCCACCGACGAACTGTACGGAGGCAACCCAGCCTGGTGCCGTCAGGCCGGAGAGAGCGCGGTGGTCGGGAGCCTGGGTCCGATGCTGCGCTCCGCGCTTCGCCTCGCGCCGCTCGTGGTGGGGATGCGACGCCTGTGCACCGCCTGCAAGCCCCTGCTCGACTTCGGGGACTGGCGCTTCGATCCGCACAACACCGAGCTGGCGATCGACGCGTTCGAGGCGGCACCGATGGGGCTCCGGCTGTGGCTGGCTGGGGTCTTGTCCGGTGGCCTACGTCAAGCGTGCCCGAGCGCGAGGCTCGACGTGCGACGAGGCGAGCAGAGCTTCGCCCGGCGCCTGGTGCTGGCCGTCACCGAGGCCACCAGAGAAAGCTGAGAGCGCTCAGGTGCCGGGCTTCCAGGTCAACGCATCCCGCGCCTCGTCGTAGTGCTTGCTGGCGTCCACGGCGCGCTTGAAGAGCGCGCTCGCCTCGGCAAACTCTCCCGCCGTCCAGGCGAGCAGCCCGCGCACGAACAACACGCGCGAGGCGCTGGCGCGCTGCTTCTCCGCCTCCGCCACCAGCTTCTCGACCTCGGACCGTGGCGCGCCCGAGCGCAGCTCTTGATGGGCCTGCTCGAGCAAGGCGTCCCCCATCAAGCGATGCCCCATGCCGTAGTCCATGATGGCGAGGGCGCGCTTGATCATCGCCAGCGCCGCTTTGGGGCGACGGCGCTCGATGTAGAAATTGGCGAAGTTCCCGGCTGTCCAGGCGGAGCTTGGCTGCAGCACGAGCTTGCTCTTGTAGATCGCCTCGACCGCGTCCCACTCCCCGCGCTCTCTGTAGATCTCCAGCAGCGCATCCAGGCCGTACAGGTCGTTTGGGTCCGCCTCGACGAGCCCGCGCGCCAACCGGAAGCGGTGCTCGCGGGCGGCGCCCTGCTTCTCCGCCAGCACGAGTTCCAACCGCCGTTGCCACACGGAATCCGGATCGAGCGCGCGCGCCTTCGCTGCTGCCGCGACCGCGTCGCCGAGCTTCTTTTGCGCTATGGCCACGTTGGCAACACGGCGCCAGAAGTCAGGGTTGTCCGGCACCACGCGCGTCGCGTGGTCGATCAACGCTCGCGCGAGCGCCAGGCCGCCGGTCTTGTGTTTGGTACCGCTCACGTAGGACTGAGCCTGGGCGACCCGCGAGCCTAGCTCGAGCACCGTGGGGTCGTCGGAGTCCACTGCCTCCGCCTTCTCGAGCAGTCGAATGGCTCGAGGCAGCCCCTGTTGATCCGGACGCTCCCGCAGCTCGAAGATCCCTTCGGCGGCCAGCGTGGCCGCGGGCGTGGCCTCTGGCGGCGGGCTGAACTTCGGTGGCGGAGGCGGCGTGAGCACCGGCTCCGGGAACCATGTCGATTTTTCCGCATGGAACAGCCAGATCTCTTGCTGGGCCCCACCACCTATAAGGTTCTGTCCGTCAGGGGAGTATGCGAGCGCCGGGAAGCCGAGGCTGCCTCCGAAGGTCGCCTGGATCGCCTCACCCTTGAACGGATCCGAGATCACGAGCAGGTGACCCTTGCCACCGGTCGCCAACAGGCCGCTCTTCTCGTTCAGCGCGATGCGCCAGGCCTCGTCGCGGTGGGCCTCGATCACGTGGCGCTCGCCACGCTGGCCGATGTTCCAGACCACGATCCGCTTGTCGTCACCCACGCTGATCAGCCCGGCGCCATCAGCGGTGAACTTGAGGTCGTTCACGTTCGCGCCGTGCTTGAGCGTGAACAGCTCCTGGCCGCTGTTGCGATCCCAGATCTTGATGTCAGTGCCGTAACAACTGGTCGCGAAGGATGTTCCGTCGGGTGAGAACGCAACGGCAAGGCCTGGACCTGCCAGCTTGAAGCGACGCGTGAGCTTTCCTGTCTCCGGGTCGTGGAGCCGCGCCACGCCGTCGCGCCCGGTCGACGCCAAGAGCTTGCCGTCACCAGAGAAATCGAGGTCGTGGATGCCGCCCGGAGAATCCGGGATGCTGCGCAACACCTCGCCTGTCTCGATGGACCAGATCCGCAGCTGTCCGTCTCTCCCCCCCACGGCGAGGTACTTTCCGTGAGGATCCACGCTCAGCGTCAAGACCGAGCCTTGTCCCCCCTTGAAGGAGCGCAACGGCTCCTCATGGTCCTTGTGCCAGAGCTTGAGCGCGCCGTCGCGGCCCCCGCTGATGAAGTGTGCGTTGTCTGGCAACCAGGCCAGGTTGCTGACCGGCCCGAGGTGACCGGAATAGGTCTTCCAGCGCACGACCTGCGCGCCGCCAGGGGGCAGCCGCGGCGGCAACTTGACCGACCCACTCGCAGGGAGCGCCACGGGCTGGGGCTTGGGGCGCGCCGTGTACCAGGCGATCCCGACTGCGGGCAGCGCCACGACCAGGGTCAAGACCAAGGCGAGGAGCCCCATGCGCTTGAAGCTGATGGGCGCCGACTTGCGCTTCAGCGCCAGAGAGACGCTCCGCGCCGAGGGGAAGCGACGGGTGGGCTCCAGGTGGAGCAAGCGCTCGAGCACTGGGCTCAGCCACTTGCTGGCCTTGACCGATCGCAGGTCGATGCGCCCCTCCCGCTGAGGCAGCTCCGCGGGGGATCGCCGAGTGAGTAGAAACACGAGCAGCGCGCCCAGGGCGTAGAGATCCGAGGTGACCCCACGCTGCCCCCGGAGCTCCTCGGGGGCCAAGTAGCCCACCGCGCCGCGCACCGCCTGCCCTGCCGTCTCCAACCGCTCGAGATCGCCGAACGCCACGAGCTCGAGCTCGCCCGCAGTGCTCAGCACCACGCTCTCCGGTTCCAGGCGACCAACGAGCGCCGGCGGTGTCTGCTCGTGCAGGTAGACCAGCGCGGACAGCAGCTGCTCGGCGAAGCGCACCACCCGGTCCTCGCTCGGCTGCGCGCCGTTCGCGATCCAATCGGCGAGGTTCGAGCCTTGCGCGAGCTCTTGCAGCAAGAGCCCCCAGTAGCCGTCACCGCGCTCAACGACGCTGTGCCCGACGTAGCTCGCCAACCGAGGGTGACGCAGCCTGCCAAGCTGAGCGGCGTGGGCCTCGAAGCGCGACACCGACTCGGCACCGTCGAGCGCGAGGACGCTGAGCACCAGGGAGCGCTTGTCTTGGAGTGACTCCACGACGTAGCGCCTGCTGCCCAGGGCGCGGATCACACGGTAGCGCCCCGCAACGACTTCTTCCGGTTGTAGCTGCCAGCTCTGCATGAACGCTCTCGCCTCCCCCCGGAGCCATGACCCTATCCGATGACGCACAGCGAGACCAGCGCCAGGTCGCTGCCGCGCGGTCCAGCGCCGCGGGGCAGCGCCTGGAGGCGCGCTCATCTTTCGCAATTCTCACTTGTCACCGTCGAACATTCATGCATGGCAACACGCCCCGAGCGTCGAGGCATTTGGATTATTTGCCGTACGGATATTCTCACCCCACAGAAAAAAGAAATGAAGAGCCCGGGCGTAACATACACAAGCTGTCCACATCCGCGGCAGGCTGCGGAGCCGCGTTCGCGACGCTTCGGGCACTGAGCGAGACGCGCGCCGCGCACCAACGGCGCGATCGCCACGGGTCGTTCCGAGGCGATTTCTTCCCAGGCGACTACGTACGCAACCGATCCAGCGCCTGTCCCGATCAGCGCTGGCCTCGGCCCCGCGCCTGGGGTACGGCCCTGACACCCGAGCAGCCCTCGCCTGGGCTGGCTGGTGCATCCCTCGATGACCGAACTGAACCCACCTCAGCAGCTAGCCGTCGCCCACGAGAGCGGCCCCCTCTTGGTCTTCGCCGGCGCCGGCAGCGGAAAGACGCGGGTCATCACCTACCGCGTCGCGAACCTCTTGGCGGTTCACCAGGTGCCGCCTTATCGCATCCTCGCGGTGACGTTCACCAACAAGGCCGCTGGCGAGCTCAAGGAGCGCCTGGGCAAGCTCGCTGGGGAGGCGATCGTACGCGATCTGTGGGTGGGCACGTTTCACTCCATCTGTGTGCGTCTGCTCAGGCGCTATCACGACGAAGTCGGGCTCTCGCGTCACTTCCTGATCTACGACGACAGCGATCAGAAGGCGCTGCTCGGCCGCATCATCAAGGCGGAGAAGCTGAGCGATCGGGAGTACCCACCCCGCGTCGTGCTGAGCCGTATCCACGTGCACAAGCGGGAAGGTCGCGGGCCCGACGAGATCAAGCTCAGCCCCGCCTTCGACGGGAACATGGTCGAGCTCTATCGCAAGTACCAGCAGGCGCTGCGCGCGGCCGATGCCGTGGACTTCGAAGATCTCTTGGTGCTCGGCACGCAGCTGGCGGAGAGTGACTCCCCGGCGGGGCGCGACCTGCGTCAGCGCTTCGACCACGTCCTGGTCGACGAGTTCCAGGACACCAACCAGATCCAGTACCGCCTGGTCCGCGCGCTGGCCGCGAGCACTCAGAACCTGTGCGTCGTGGGCGACGACGACCAGTCGATCTACAGCTGGCGCGGCGCCGACGTGCGAAACATTCGAGGTTTCCGCAAGGATTTCAATGGAGCGCAGGTCGTCAAGCTGGAGCAAAACTATCGCTCCTCGGGCAACATCGTCGCGGCAGCCCTGGGGGTGATCGAGCGCGCTCATGAGCGCGAGCCGAAGCAGCTCTTCACGGAGCAGCCGGCAGGCGACCCGGTGCGCATCCGCGGGGTGCTTGACGAGAAGGAGGAGGCGCGTTCGGTGGTGATGGGGATCGCCGCGGAGCTGAGCCAGGGCACCGACGCGCGTGAGATCGCCATCTTCTATCGGACTCACGCCCAGTCCCGCGTACTCGAGGGAGAGCTCCGAGCGCGCAACATCGCCTACCAGATCATCGGCGGCACGAAGTTCTTCGACCGCGCCGAGGTCAAGGACTTGCTCGGCTACTTGCGCCTGATCATGAACCCGAAGAGCGACGCCGATCTGCTCCGGGTGATCAACAGCCCGACTCGCGGGATCGGGAACAAGACCGTCGAAGCACTCATGGATGTCGCCCGAGACCTCGGAGTGAGCCTGCTCGACGCGATCAAGAGCCCCGCGCTGGAGAAGAGGCTCGGCAACCGCGCACGTCAGGCGCTGCTGCGCTTCCACGAGCTCATATCTGGTTTCCGTGCGGAGTTGGGCCAGCTTCACGCCGACGAGCTCGCAGAGCAAGTGCTGGAGCGCAGCGGCTACACCGAGGCGCTCAAGAAGCAGGACACTGCCGAGGCCGACGCTCGCCTGGAGAACTTGCAGGAGACCGTGGGATCCATCCGCGAGTACCTGCTCGAGGCCGAGCACCTCGGGGAGGAGCCGTCGCTCGAGGCATACCTCGAACGCGTCGCGTTGATCGCCGACGTGGACAGCATGCAAGATCAGGCGCCGAGCGTGGTGCTGATGACGGTGCACGCCGCCAAGGGGCTGGAGTTCGAGGTGGTGTACCTCACCGGCATGGAAGAAGGCGTGTTCCCCTACCGCGGCATGGACGGCGACCGTGACGAGCTGGAGGAGGAGCGGCGCCTGGCCTACGTCGCGCTGACTCGAGCGCGCCAGCGCCTCACGCTGACCCACGCGTCCCAGCGCATGCTGTTTGGCCGCACCGAACCTCGCAGCCCGAGCCGTTTCCTCTCGGATATTCCGAAGGAGGTCGCCGACGAGCAGGGCCTGGGCAGGCGCTTCGGGGTCAATGCGCTGCCGGGTGGCTACTCAGGCCGGGTGGATCCCTACGCGCGGCGCCCCAGCCAGGACGACTTCAATCAGGACGTGGACTATTCAGGCCGCAGGATTTCGGGGGGGAGGAGCTCCTGGCAGGACCTGCGCAGCCGCATCCACGGCAACGCAGCCAGAGAGCCTGCGGCGGCGGCAGCCGATGAAGGGCGCTGGGTGGACACCGAGGCCTTCGACGACGTGAGCGACGAAGGCAGCGACCTGCGCTGGATGCGCCCGGGGGCCCGCGTCTACCATGATCGCTTCGGCAAAGGCGTGGTGCGCGAGGTCAAGCCCGAGACGCCGCCGCGCATCGTCGCGGACTTTGGTGGCTTCGGCGTGCGCACGGTGCTGGCTACCAAGCTCAATCGCACGGCCCAGTAGCTCGCAGGCTCACGGCGCCGTCCCAGCTCCGAGCGCCGTTCCAGCTCCGAGCGCCGTTCCAGCTCCGAGCGCCGTTCCTGCTCCGAACGCCCAGGGCTTGCCCTGCATCGCGCACAGCAACCAGCGCTGAAAGTGGTGCACGCCCTGCTCGCGGCTCGGCGAGTAGCGCCCCCGAACGTAGGCGCTGGAGCGCACCCCTCGCTGCACCTGCTCGACGATGGCCTCATCCTCGAGCTCCACGCGATGCAGATCTGCGCCGGCACCGATCTCGAGCCGCGACGCGTCCCAGACGTACACCAGGTAGGTGACGATGCTCGTCTCGGCGCCGCTCGGCTCCACCAGGTTCACGCTGAGCCCCCATGGGTAAAAGTTGAGCATCAACCCGGGGAACAGCTGGGCGTAGTAGCCAGCGACTCGGCCGCTCGGGTGCTCGAAATCCGGGTCGCCAGCGGAGAGCTGGAAGCAAGCGCCGTCCGGCTCGCCCGGGCTAGCGAAGCCGACCTGCAGCGAACCCTGCGCAAACAGTTCCGTGCGGTAACCATTGAAGTCGAGCGCTTGATTGAGCGCCGGGTGCACGAAGGGGATATGAAAGCCCTCGAGGTAGTTGTCACAGTACAGTGCCCAGTTCGCCCGCAGCTCGTAGCGCCGCGCGAACAGCAGCTGCGCGCCGCCGGAGTCGAACGCGGCCAGCATGCGGCGGTAGACGCTGCCGAGGCGCGCCTGGAGCCAGTCGAGGCCCGCGCCCAGATCGACGAGCGGCGCGTCAAGATCGAGGCAGGTGCCGACGAGCGGACCTACGCTCAGGACCGGATAGCGCCTCAGGTCGTCGCTCCGCGCCGGGAAGCCGACCACACCCTCGAACTCGGGCATGTGTTGACAGCGACCCGTCAGGCCGAAGCGCCGCCCGTGGTAGGGACAGCGCAGGCTCGTTACATCACACGGCCTGCTGACCAGCAGAGCTCCGCGATGGGTGCACACGTTGGACAGACAGGTCAGCTCGCCATCACGGACCCAGACCAGAGGCTCGTGCAACAGCCCCGGCAGCGGCTCCCACGGTGTGACCCTGGCTTCGGGCGCGGTGCAGAACAACCAGGCCCTGGGCCACACCCGCGTGAGCTGGCGCTGCCAGTACGCCGAGTCCGTGTATGCGATCCCGGGCAGGGTCGCCGCGTGCTCGATCCGCGGATCGATCTCCAGCTCGTCGGGGTGCAGCTTCATGCGCGGCCCCGACTCTCCCCCGTCTCGAGGGCGCCCGCAATCAGATGGGCAGCGCGCAGCGGCTCGGGCAGTGAACCGTGAAGCGTCGAACGCTGAAGCCACTGCGCGGCGAGGCTGCGACTCAGCCCCACCCGCTGGACGAACACTCCGCGCAATGGCTCCATGGGCCCCGCGGCGTCGATCAGGTCCCATTTGCGCTCGCCTCCAGGGAGCTGACGCAGCGCCGCGCGGATCTTCGAGAAGCGAGGCTGGCGCCGCGCGACCACCATCACGGGCAACGCGGTGAGCTCGTGCAGCCCGTGCACGTCGATCACGTTGAAGCCGGCGACAGCAATCCCCTGGAGCAGGATCCCACCGACATGCCCGTGATAGTGCGAGTCGCGCAGGAGCCGCGCGATGCGCTGCGTCGAGTTGCGGCCATCGCGGCGTACCTTGCCGACCAGCACGCCATCGAGACGCGTCCCAGCGAACACGGTCCCGACGATGCGCACATCTCCACGGAAACGCGCGCCCGCCACGTCACGGGGAAAAGGGCAGTCATCCACTCCAAGCAGGTTCACGCTGCGGAGCTTACCTCCAGTTTCGCCAAGCGACGCGTACAGACCACGCTCCTGGCGTCGCTGGCGCCACGCCAACACCGCCCGGGCCCCAAGATCGCGTAAATTTCGTAACCCTGCGCCCGGTCGCGCTCACCAGCGCCCCCGCGCCGTCAGCGCCTGCGGGGGCAGCAACGACAGCGCGACTGGTGATGATGGTGGCTCGGGACAGCGAGGCTCGGGCGCGAGCGGCGGTTCTGGCGCCAGTGGCGGCTCCGGCGCAACCGGCGTCGGGGGTAGAGCTGGCGACGGCTGGCAGACGCTGGTGTCAGGCGACTGGAGCCTCGAGCCTGGCGACGACGCGAACATTTCCCCACGGTACCGTCCTTCAGGGATCAGCCGGGGGCCCGAGCGGCGAACTGTGAGGCCGCTTCAAGTGCCCCTGGTCAGCACTATAAAGCATACTCCGCCGCATCCATCCGCCACTGACTGGGTGATACCTCGATACGAGATGGCCAAAAATCGAGGTGATACGCTGACATGGGCGAAGCCAAACAGCCATTTGACCGGCCAGCTGGCCAAAGCGTAAGCTTGCAGCATGACGCAGGTGAGGAGGACCGCTGGGCGGCGGTCTCGGGCGACTTGGACCGTGGGCTGTGCGCTGCTCGGGTTCGCCGTGGGGGCTTGTGGCGGCGACGCCGCGTCGACCTCCGAGGGGACCGGAGGGAGCGCCGGCGCCGCAGGCGCTGCCGGTACCGCAGGGCAAAGCTCCGGGGGAAACGGCGGCACCGCGACCCAGACTGGAGGCAGCGGCGGAGTCGGGGGCAGCGCGGCGTCGAGCAGCGGTGGCAGCGGCGCGACGTCAGGCGCCGGGGGCCTCCCTGGCCCCGGAGGCAGCGCGGGCGCTGCTGGTGTTGGCGGGAGCGGCGGCGCAGCTGGGACAGGCGGCACGGCTGGGACGGGTGGCGCGGCTGGAGGCCCGACCTTCAGCGGCGTGAGCTGCGCCACACCGCCCCCCACTGGCGCGCCGACACCTCCCCCACCCAAGAGCTACTCAGGCACTTGCCCGACGCTGGTGAGCGGCCGCAATACGATCTCCTCGGGTGGGAAAGATCGCGAGTTCCTACTTATTTTCCCCGAGGATATACAGGCAGGGGAGCGCCTACCGATAGCCTTCCTGTGGCACTGGCTGAACGCCAGCGCGAACAGCTTTGCCACCAAGGGCGAAGTGCAAGCGGCAGCAAACCAACAGCGCTTCATCGCGATCATTCCCGAGGCGGACGACAACGCCCTGAACGTCTTCACCTGGCCCTACACGGTGGCGACGCCGGACGCCGCGATCCAGACGGAGCTCGGCTTGTTCGACGACCTGCTCAGCTGTGTCTCCCAGGAGTTCGACGCCAATTTGAGCTGCGTGAGCAGCATCGGCGTGAGCGCAGGCGCGCTGTGGACGGTGGTGCTGACCGGCAATCGCTCGGAGTATCTCGCGAGCTCGATCGTGCTCTCTGGAGGCACCGATGTGGCGCAGGTCAAGTCGTACGTGAAGCCCACGCGGCCCGCCGCGCCCGCCGGCCCCGCCGCCATCGATTTTTTCCTCGATC
>JAUILJ010000201.1 GCA_030433055.1 Polyangia bacterium | reverse complement strand
CTCAAGTGGCTCGAGCAGCGCCCCGCCGTGTTCCAGGGACGTCTCTACGAACGCATCGGCGTGCCTTCGGTGAAGCGACTCCAGCGTGTCGGCCGCGCGCGCCTTCGACTGCCAAGAAGAGCGGATCCCGTGCCAGCGGTAGCCGGCGACCAGCGACACGAGCGCGCGGCCCGTCTTCAGCGCCCGCTCCGACTCGGCGCTCAGGCGTTGCTTCTCATCCCGTGCCTTTTGAGTCGCGCCTTGGAGCCCACGCTTCAGCGCGACCCGGCGAGCCTCCGCGACTTCGACGGCTTCCCTCACCCCCCACGCAAGCCGCTCGATGCCCCGCAGCCAACTGTCCACGGTCTTCACGGAACCCTTGAGCGAAACCCCGTCCAACACCTCGGCAACTCGTGTCATATCTCCTCCTAGCGAGCCAATTTCAACTGCGCCAGTTTTAATGTAACAGTATTAGCTGTCAACCTGTTTCGCCCTGGCTCCGCGCGGTCGTCACCCTCCACGAACCGGAGTTGAGTCCGTTTTCGGCTGAGACTAGGGTTCCGCAATGCGTCAGCTCACGCCGTTGCTCGTCATGGCTCTACCGCTCTTGGGCTGCTCGGAGATCATCGGGCTCGGCGAGTTCAAGCCCTCGACGGACGTGGGCAGCGGCGGCGCAGCGGGCAGCGCTGGCACGGATGGGGGCCAGGGCGGCTCAGCCAACGGCGGCACTTCAGGCTCGGCGACCAGCGGCGGAGCCGGGGGAACTGGAAGCACGAGTGGGACGGGCGGCGCCGGCGGCTCCGGTGGGACTAGCGGCTCCGGTGGGACGGGCGGCTCCGGTGGGACTAGCGGCTCCGGTGGGACGGGCGGCTCCGGTGGGACGGGCGGCTCCTCGTGCGATGTCACTGCACATCCCCAGGACGAGCCGTGTCTGATTGACGAAGCCTACGGCGTGTTCGTGAAGCCCGACGGTGACGACGGGGGCGCCGGGACGCGATTGTCTCCCTTCGCGACCTTCAACAAGGCGCTCGATGTTGCAGCCGTCGAGGGCAAGCGCGTGTACGCCTGTGCGGATGGCGGCGACTACCCGGCGGGGGCCCATTTCAAGGACACCCACTCTGGGGTCGACACCTACGGTAGCTTTCACTGCGCGGACTGGAGCTTCGACAGCGCCCTCTACGCGAAGGTGAGGCCCACGACCGAAGGGATCCCGCTCATCGTGGAGGGACTGACGGATCCCACGCGCATCGAAGGGATTGGCTTCTACGCCGCCGACGCAACCACACCCGGCGAGAACAGCATCGCGGGGTTCATCAAGTACAGCGCGAAGATCACGCTGCAGACCGTGGTGCTCCACGCTGGCAAGGGCGCGAATGGAGCTGCGGGCTCCACCACCGATTTCACCTATCCAGACCCCAGCGCACTGGCGGGCAATGACGCCGTCAACACCACAGCGGGCGCAGAGAACGCGTTCGCGGCCTGCCCAGGCGGAGGCACGACGACCGGGGGACGTGGTGGCAGCGGGGCACCTCCAGCCAGTGGCGTGGCAGGGCTGCCTGCATTGGGGGGCGGCGCCGCGGGCGACGTCGCACAGAGCAGCTGCACGGCTGGGCTGGGAGGGGGCTCAGTCGGTGCAAGCGCGGGTCGGGGCGCCCCTGGACTCGGAGGCGTCGAGGGGGGAAACCTCAGTCCGCTGGGTTGGACGCCCAAGCCAGGGCTCCCTGGCGACCCCGGCGCGGTCGGCCAAGGCGGAGGAGGCGGCCGAGGCTCGGCTCAAGGCGCTGGAGGCGGCGGAGGAGCGGGGGGCTGTGGAGGAGCCGGTGGCGGCGGCGGACAAGGAGGCGGCGCCAGCATCGGGCTGTTGGTGATCGACACCACCGTCATCGCGAGTGGCTGCAGCATCGGCTCGGCGAAGGCGGGGGACGGAGGGTCCGGAGCGATCGGACAAGCGGGTATGGACGGTGGCGCCGCTGGCAACGGGTGGCAAAGCCCAGCCGGCTGTGGTGGTGGCGACGGAGGCAGCGGCGGTCGCGGAGGCCCCGGTGGAGGAGGCGCGGGTGGGGTTTCGGTGGGGATGATGTACCACGGCGTCGAACCACAACTGTCGCTGGGCTACTTGTTTGGCAACACGCGCGGGCTGGGAGGCGCCGCGGTCGATGGTGGCAACCCTGGCGCTGACGGCTATGGAGCGAACCGCGTGTACGTTCCTTGAATCGGGTCCATGGACTCGCTGCTGACTGACAGAATTCGCTTTGCTGCTGCCGGAACTCGACTATAACTGCCCCCTCAGGCGGGAATAGCTCAGTTGGTAGAGCACGAGCTTCCCAAGCTCGGGGTCGTGGGTTCGAGCCCCATTTCCCGCTCCCGATTCGGCGAGATCTGTTCAAGCAGGTCTCGCCGTCTTCGTTTGGGATCGATCGCCTCTCGCCCGGCGTGCGCACCTCCGGGGCTTCGCCTCGCCCCTCGGCGCCCTCATGCCCCGATTTCGCGAGAGTCTGGTATTGTCCGCCGCCTTCGGTCGGGACGCCTGGAAGCCCCGCTATCCGCCGAACGTATGAGGGACTCGTGATGAAGACGTGGACAGGGATGCTCGCGCTGGTGCTCTTGGCGTTGCTCGCGTGCAAGCAGAAACCAGCCGTAAAGAAGGCGCCAGAACTCAAGGTCACGGCGCAAAAGCTGCGAGCAGACTACGAGGCCAATGAGGCCGCGGCCGACCAGACGTACAAGGGCAAGGTGCTCGAGGTCTCGGGCGCCATCACTGCCATCGAGTCAGACTTCAGCGACAATCCGGTGATTCGCCTCTACACGGGTGACTTCATGAGCGCCTCTGCTCGCGGCCTTCCCAAGGCGGAAGCCGCGAAGCTCGCCAAGGATCAGCGAATCGTCATCATTTGCACCGGCGACGGTGAGCTGGTGGGTGCGCCTCAGCTGCGTGACTGCCGGATGCCCTGACCCCGGGCCTTGACCTCACGGCAGAAACCGCCCTATTTGCCTGGGCTACGGCGTCAGTCGCCGGTCGGAAAGCCATGAAGTACGCCCGAATCATCACGGCCTGCGAGTGCCAGGCCAAACTCTTCGCTGACCTGGACGAGAAGCGCTTCGTGCTGCGCGGATGGGCGAAGGACATGCGCCGCAAGCAGGAGTGCACCGCTCCCGCGCACACCATCCACGCTGAGGCTGCGAAGTTTCAGGTGGCCTGGCTCTGCCCCTTCTGCAACCGCAACACGCTGCGCGCGTTCGACGCGACGGGCCTGAGCTGGCGCGAAGCCCCGGTTCCACCAGAAGCCGAAACGGCGGAGCCCGCGCCCGCCGATTGAGTTCAGGCGGCCTGGCGGAGTCCGTTCAGCAGTCGGCGGGTGACCTCAGCGCGGGGCTCGTCATGGCTCCGTTCGCGCAGCCACAGCGCCTGGGAGAGGGCTTGCTCCGCACGGTCACGCTTTCCCGCACGGATACATTGCGAAGCATAGAGGGTCCAGAGCGAGGCATCGTCCTGGGCACCGTACGCCGCGTCGCGCAGCGTCAGCATGGCGCGCCGTTGTTCGCCCCGGCGACGCATCCGACGCACGCGGGCCAACATCACCTCGCGCTCCGTCTGAGGGAGTGAGAGGGTCGTTTGGGGTCTCCTGTTGCGTCGTCGGCCAGCCATGATGCGTCTCCGTTCTTTGGGATCTTCGTTCGTCAGTTCTCCAAGGTCGGTTCTGTGGTCTCAGTCATCGCCCTGAATGGAAAAGTTTTGAGCGTTTGCCCTTGGGTCAGTTAGGAGCGCCCTTCGGCCGCTCGACTCCCGAGTTGCGATACCCATGCCAATACGAACCAACGCGTTAAGGGTTTTGGGGCGGCTGAATGTGCAAGCCTTTGCTCGGGTGGTCGAGACACCTACCCTCCCCCCCAAAAGCCGGAGCGGCGTCGAGAAAGCATCGTGATTCCATACGGGTACGCGCCGCCTGCTGGGCTTCGTCGGGCAATGCAAGAACGGGTGAAGGGAATTGCACCGCTGCAACAGCGTGCACGGTGGCCCCAAATTGCCCCGTTGCACCCGATGTGACGCGTTACACCCCCTGACGCGGGCGTCAGGCGCGTGGCGGTGGGCGCAGACACCCCTAGGGGTGACGGGAATGGCCCGAGGGTCAGTACGAGTCAGCGTCGCGGGCGTATTACCCCACGGTCACCGAAACCCTACGGAACCGCCGTTATCTGACGTATCAGGCAGAGACGAGGCTACTGATGGTTAGGCAGTCGGTTGCGCAGTCACCAACCGAACAGTATCCGATCGCTCGTGAACCAACCCGAATCCGTCCCTGACTCGGAGCCCACCCCCGAGTCGATTCCTCAGAGCAATGCCCACTCCGTCCAACCGGGCTCTCACCGTCGCCGACGCCTAGGCGCACGTCGTGAGGCCGCGAAGGCGGAGACTCGAGAAGCCCTGGTGAGCGCCGCGATGGCGGCTTTCTCCGAGGAAGGCCTCGACAACCCAAGCCTCGACGCGATCTGCGCTCGCGCGGGCTACACGCGCGGTGCGTTCTACGTTCATTTCAAGGACCGCGAGGAGCTGATTCAAGCCGTGAGCGAGCGCTTCCTCGGAAAGCTGCTCGAAGGGGTTCGCCACTACGACGAGTCGCCCGCGGCGATGTTCAACCTCGTGGGGCGCCTGATGGACGCCGCGGCCTCACAGGAAAACGTGCCGTTGCACCAGTTCCTGCACGCGGCTGGGCGCTCGGAGGTGCTTCAAGAGCGTTACCTCTCGGCGCTGCGTACCGCGTCGGACCACATCTGTGACGCCGCACAGCTCAGCCAGGCCCGCGCATCGATGCGTGGGGACCTGGATCCGACTCAGCTGACCTGGCTGCTCCTGGCGCTTACCACGGGCGTTCAGGCGCTCCGGGAAGTGGGCGCGCCCGTGGACGCGCGCCGCGTGGGCGACCTGCTGAGCTACCTGCTCCAGCGGCCCTGATCAGCCGAAGGCGGCCTCGTAGAGGCTGAGCAAATCGGCCTGAGTGCACTCCCGCGGATTGCCACGGTGGCAGGCGTCCAGGAACGCTAGCTCGGCGAGCCGCGGGAGCTGCTCACGCTTGACCCCCACGCTGGAGAGCGACGGAGACAGGCCGATCTCCTGCCGTAGCGAGAGCAACGCCCGTGTGGCAGCACCCGCTTCGGGCTCCCCACCGAGCAGCAGGGCGACGTGGAGCAAGCGGTCGAGGCTCGTCTGCTCGTTGAAGGTCGCAACCGCGGGAAGACAGATCGCGTTCGCGAGGCCGTGATGGAGCCCGCACTCGCTCGAGAGCGGGTGTGCCAGCGAGTGGCATGCCCCGAGTCCCTTCTGGAAGGCAACCGCCCCCATCATCGCGGCCTGTAGCATGCCGCCCCGCGCCTCGAGATCGTTCCCCTGCACCACCGCGCGGCGGAGGTACTTCTGCACCAGGTCGATGCCCGCGACCGCGATCGCGTCGGCCATGGGGTGCACGCCCTTCGAAAGATAAGCCTCCACGCAGTGGGTCAGCGCGTCAAAGCCAGTCGCCGCGGTGACCTTCGCGGGCAGCCCGACGCTGAGCTCCGGGTCCAGGATTGCCACCCTGGGCAGGAGCTGCGGCGCGAAAATCACCGTCTTGCGCCCCGTAGACTCGAGCGTCACGACTCCAGAGCGGCCCACTTCGCTCCCGGTACCAGCGGTGGTGGGCAGCGCCAGGACCGCGGGGACGTCCTTGGGGATGAACTGACCGCCGTCGACCGCATCGTCCAGCTCCTCGAATGGTCGAGACGTAGTCACCCTCACCGCGATCAGCTTGGCGCTGTCGATGGGCGAGCCCCCGCCTACCGCGACGAGCCCTTGAGCCTTCGCCTCCTGATAGGCCATCGCTCCCGCGCGGATATTTGCTTCCGTGGGGTTCCCTTCAACGCCGGTGAAGGAGGCGTGACGCACGCCGGCCTCGTCGAGCGCCGCACGAATGGGCTCGAGCAACCCTGCCGCCTCCACGCCGGGATCGGCCACGATCAGCACACAGTCGAGGCCCAGGCTCTTCGACTCGGTGCCGACCACCGCTGCCTCGCCAGCGCCAAAGATGATGCGGGTTGGGAAACTCCAGATATGGGCCATAGTCTTCGCTCTGTCTCCGTCTCGTCACGCTCAGCCCAGGGCTCGTGGCTCGAAGGCCATGGAGGCAGGGCCTGCAACTATTCCATCAGGTCTGCGACCCTTAGCACACTCAGATGATCTCGAAGTAGCGGCGGAGCTCCCAGTCACTCACCGACTGCTCATAGGCCCGGCATTCCCAATCCCGGGTGCGCACGTAGTGGTCAACGAAGTCCTCGCCAAGCAGTCGACGGGCCAGCCGACTCTTGCCAAGCAACGCCGTCGCCTCTCGGAGCGTGGTGGGTAACCGCTCGCCCTCGACTCCTGGATCGCCCACCGCCTCCGGCTGCAGCTCGAGCCCCTGCTCGACGCCGTAGAGCCCTGCGGCGATCGAGGCCGCGATCGCGATGTACGGGTTGATGTCTGCCGCGGTCTGTCGGTACTCGACCCGCTGGGCGTTCGCCTCACCCATACCCACGAGACGCAGCGCGCAGGTGCGGTTCTCCACACCCCAGCTCGGAACCAAGGGCGCCCAGAGCCCGGGTACGTAGCGCTTGTAGCTGTTGACGGTGGGGGAGTAGAGCGCGGTGAACTCCCGCATCAGCTTGAGTTGTCCGGCCATGTAGCTCTTCATCAGCTTCGACATCCCGCGTGCCGCGCGCGGATCGAAGAACACGTTCTTGCCGTTTTGCACCAGGCTCTGGTGCAGATGACCGCTGCAGCCCGGGAGATCTGCGGACCATTTCGCCAGGAACGTCGCAGTCAGACCGTGACGTCGCACCACCTCCTTGAGGGCCGTCTTGAACAACGCCGCCTTGTCCGCCGCCCGCATCGCAGAATCCACCTGCAGCGCGGCCTCGTAGACCCCAGGGCCCGTTTCCGTATGAAAACCTTCCAGGGGAAGCCCGAAGGCTCCCAGATCACGCAGCACGCTCGCCATCAGCTCCGGAGCCTGGCCGGTACGAAGCCAGCTGTAGCCGAACATCCCGGGGTCAACCGGCGTCATGGCTCGAAAGCCCTTCTCTTGAAGAGTCTGCGGCGTCTCTTGGAACAGAAAGAACTCGAACTCCACGCCAACCAGCGGCTCGAACCCAAGCGCTTCTGCCCGCTTCACGACTCGGCGCAGGAGCGAGCGACCGCAGGCTGGGTGCCCCTTCCCGTCGGCACCCCGGAAGTCCCCCAGCATCGCCACGACTCCTGGCTCCCAAGGGATGTCCCGGGCGGTCGTCGGATCCAGCAACGTGAGCGCGTCAGGGTAACCCGTGTGCCATCCGGTTACCTGCGCGTTGTCGTACAGCGCGTCCGTCACGTCCCACCCGAACACCACATCGCAAAACCCGAAGCCCTTCTTCAGTGCTCCTGTGAGCTTCGCGAGCGAGACATATTTTCCACGTAGAATTCCATCGATATCAAAGGCACCGATCTTCGCGTTCTGGATCCCGCGCTCTTTGAGCGCAGCGACGAAGGCGTCCGCCTCTTCTGCACTCAGCCGCGGGTCATGATCCAGCCGGCTCTTGGTTGCGGCCCTGGTTTTCTTCGTCCTCGCCATGCTCCCTCCAGCAGACGCACCTGGTCGTGCGCCGCGCACACCCTACTCGAAATCGGGCGCCGGGTTCGCCCTCCGAAGAGCAAGAACGAGAAGCGTGAGACGGGTTTGGGGGAGAGGCGAGCCGAAGCGCGCTTCAGCTGCTGATCGCGTCGATCAGTCGGTCCACTGGGTACGGCTTCGCCAAGAAGCCGGAAACACGGGGATGATCCCGGAGCTCGGCCGGCACATCCTCCGCAGAGTAGCCGCTCGACAAGAGCACCGGGAGTTCGATTCCAGCAGCGTCCAGGCCCCGAATCACGTCCAGCGCACTCATGCCAGCCAGGTTCACGTCCAGCAGCATGAGGCGAAACGTCTCTTGAGATGCGAGCTCGAGGGCGCGAGCGCCATCGTTGGCAACCTTGGATCGGTAGCCACGCTGCTCCAGGAGCCCGGCGGTCAGCATCGTGAGCCGCGGCTCGTCGTCGCAAATCAGTACTGGAAGTGAATCTGCCATTCTATTCCATACGGTTATGCGTGTGATCCTCTGAGCCCTGACGCGCCGACCTGTGTGGCAAGCGCGCGAACGCAACTCGACGCTGCCAACTCGGCCAGCGCAAACCCCTCGAGCTGAAATCCTAGTCCAAGGCTTCGGCGTTGACCACAGCTCAAGAAGGCGAACGCGTAATCCGCAACACCCCTAGGCCGATCCCGACAACGACCAGCAGGCCAGCGATCCACCCGACGCGGACGGGGCCAACCGCCAGCACCTCGCCGGTCTGCGCGGCGTAGAGTCCGTGCACGATCGACAGCACGATCCCTGCGACCACGAACAGCCCTGGCACCAACAGCCGCTCGCGGAGCGACGGTTCCGACGATCGAGGAGGGACCCTGAGGGCCCGCGTGACGGCGGGGTGCTGCCCGGAGATGGCGTTCCGATTGGACACGGAAACCGGCGGGAGCGCCTCTGAGCGGGAAACCGCCGCGCGGCTCCCGCTCTGGCTCGATGCCCGCTTCCCAGAAGCCGGGTCGGGCTGGGAAGAGGCGGGAGCCGGGTCGCTGACGGCCGGCCAGTTCGCGCCGCTGGCGCCGCTGCGCGAAGCCGGGCGCTCCGAATTCGGCCCGTCGGCGTTCACTGCTGGCCAGTTCGCACCGCTCGGGCTGCGCACTGCGGGCCGCTCTCCTTCAGGCAGGTCGAGGTCCAGACTGAACGGCTTCGCGGGTTTCGCAGCTGCTTGTCGCTGCGGCGAAGCAGACGTCGGAACTGGCAACGCGAGATCGGGGATCTCGGCTGGAACAGTCATCTGCTCGACGGGAGTACCCGGTCCCAGGCCAGCGGCCGAAGGCGGCGGTGTGCTCGACGGGCGCTCCAGCTCCAGACGCTCACTCTCCGGAAATCGAAACCCCTCGGACCGCGCGTCCCGCCTGAGCCCACCGCTCACCAGATCGTGAAGGCCCACTGCCTCCAGCAGGTCATTCCAAAACAGCCCGGCGTCTGCGTAGCGAAGACGCGGATCCACCGCGAGCGCACGCGCGAAGACCGCCTCGACCTCATCGCTGACCACCACCCCTTCGCTCCTCGGGGTCGGCCGCCGCTGCGTGTCGAGCGCTGTGCCCATCATCGCAGCGTGATCTCCATCGATCACGGGCCGAGCGGTCAGGGATTCGACGAGTGTCAGCGCGAGGCCCCACACGTCAGTCCAGGGCCCAGTCTGCCCGTAGCGCTTTGGCAGCCACTGTTCCGGCGCACCGTATGCGGGGGTGAAAGAAGCGACCCCTGCGTTGTTCTGGCTCGCGCGCCCGGCCACCTGGGAGGCAACGCTTTTTGCCTTTCCGATACCAAAATCCAGGATCTTCACCACGTCCTCCCCCGCGACGCGCGCGAGGAAGATGTTCTCCGGCTTGAGATCTCGGTGAACGATCGAGATGGGGCCCTCTGCGGAGCTGAAGTTGTGGGCGCGCTCGAGCGCCCGGGCGACAGGCGTGAGCAGCCGAGCGAGTTTCTTCACGGAAAGCGGGGGGCGGCCCTCGGCTTTGCGACGCCTCACCAGGGCTTCCAGCGTCTCGCCCTCGAGCCACTCGAGCGCCATGAACGGAACGAAGGCGCCCCCTGGTGCGATCAGGGCGTCGACGTGGAGCGGACGAACGACCGTGGGGATGCTGGCTGACAACCGAAAGAGAAGTTCTGCTTCTGCCCGAAACTGTTCGAGAAACAGCTCTTGCCCTGCGGCACCAAGTCCCTGAGGGATCTTCAGGCACTTCAACGCAACCGGGGCCCGGAAGCCAGCATGGTAGGCGCGGTACACGACGCCGAAGCCCCCCTCGGCTACGGTCTCCTCGACGTGATAGGCGCTGGCAACCGTTGTGCCGAGTATGCCAAACACGTCTTCAGTCATCGTTGTGGTCTCGCGCCGTCGCTGACGGCCCCGTCTCTCTCCGCGTCCCGGCCCAAAGTTAGACCAAGCACCGCCGTGATTTGCACATAATCGCGATGGCCCACTCCCCGCATACCTCGGACGGGTTGCGGGAGGGCGATTTTGGGTGTGCCAGAGGCCCCGACGTACACCTCCGGCCGCCTCGAACCGCCGACCGAACCACGGAACTGCTGGGCTCGAGAGCGGAACTTCGATAACTAGGAGGCTCCTGACATGCGCACCCTATCCATCCTCGCTCTCGCCACGGTCGGCTGCTTGCTTCTTCCAGCTGGCTGCAGCAGCGACTCCTCAGACTCCGCCGGCAAGGACGCGGGTGGCGACGTCTCGACCGCTGGGACGGGTGGAGGCGGCGGCGCGGGCGGAACCGGAGGGGCCTCCGGCGCGGGTGGTCAGTCACAGGACGCATCCGTAGAC
>JAUILJ010000200.1 GCA_030433055.1 Polyangia bacterium | reverse complement strand
TCTCCAGGGCGCGGTCGTACCACTTCTTCGAGAGCGGCGGCCACGCGGGGCCTTCACGGCCACCAGCACCGATCGGATCGCAGCCGATGGCCAGCAAACACAGGCCAACCCCCAGCACCGTCGCGGCGCGCAGACGACGCGAGCTCCCGCTGCTCCGAACCGAGCGAGCAGTAACTGATGCGGGCGAGACGTGTGATTCGTGCAAAGGGTCCTCCGGGGGAGCCGCGACTCCAGCTGGGTGGGAGGCGAAGCACCAGGTAGCTCCGATTGGACGAGAATGAGCGCCAACCGGGTCAACGGGGGGCTCGCATAGCTCGACTGACTTCAGCGGTCGAGCCGCGCGGCATTGCCTGAACGTCAGACCTCACCCCCAAACCCCTGTACCGACCCGCAGAGCACCAACAAGTAGCTAGAATTACTAAATAATTCTGCGGGCACCGGACCACTTGGCGCACGCTGGGGGTTCTGGACCGATTCGCAGGGCCGCAGAGCGGGGCGCCGAGGCGCGATCCCGGAAGCCAACGCATTGCTTACGCAGCAACCGAGTCGTGGCCTTCGTGTCCCCTGCCCCTCACGTACTGAACGAAGCTTCCGTGCTACAGTCCAACTCAACGTGAGTACGCAACGGGGGAAGGGCTCTGCGGCACACGCAGAGGGACCAAGACACCAGGCGTCGAGCCGCGCATCCACTTCGGGCAAGGCTAAGAGCCGAACGCGCCTGAAGAACAGCCGGCTCAAGGGCTCGATCGACAGCTCGCCCCTGGAAGTTCATTCCCGCACGGAACCAGCGACGGTCAGCTCGCTGGACGACCATCGGCCCCGCAGCAACGGGAACGTCC
Organism: Polyangia bacterium; assembly: GCA_030433055.1. Lineage (GTDB taxonomy): Bacteria > Myxococcota_A > Polyangia > Polyangiales > Polyangiaceae > JAHBVY01. The sequence continues at coordinate 9,629 of JAUILJ010000200.1, read as the reverse complement.
TGAACCTACCCGTACTGGTGCTCAACCGCTTCTTCGCGCCGGTCTGCTTGACCACCGCCAGGCGTGCGATCTTGCTGCTTTACGGCGGCGCGGCCCACGCCCTGGACGAGAGCGGCGATCTCTATGCGTTCCCCGAGTGGAGTCAGCTGCCGCCGCGCGGTGTGGATGACGTGGTGCCCACGGTCAGCGGTGGACTGCGGGTGCCGCGAGTTCTTCACTTGTTGCGCTATGAGCGCAACCCGCGGGTGGACATCCGGCTCACGCGCAAGAACCTGCTGCTCCGCGACGACCACTCCTGCCAGTACTGCGGCGTGAAACCGTGCCTGCGGGACCTGAACGTGGACCATGTGTTGCCCCGCAGCCGCGGGGGCGCAGACAGCTGGGAGAACCTCGTGATCTCCTGTCGGCGCTGCAACCTGGTGAAGGGTCACCGCACGCCGGAAGAGGCCGGGATGCGGCTTCGAGCCCGCCCCAACAAGCCCCGCTGGTCGACCACCAAGCACATCCTGCTGAGCGCCAAGCAGCCGTACAGCGAGTGGTCTCCGTTCCTGCAAGCCGGCTGAGGACCTGGGATGACGGCCCCGGCGCGACGCGCCGATGCGGCCCTGTGTTCCTGCGAGCAGGCCGAGGGCTCTCGGTGATATAACGGGCGCATGCGGATCTGCGCCTGGACCAACTTGCTCACTGCCTCCGTTCTCAGCGGAGTGATTCTCTTCGGCTGCGAGGCTTCGACCCTGCGCAGCAGCGCTCCGAGCGACACCAGCGACAGCGAAGTCGCACCACCCACGTTGGGCGAACCCAAGTCCAACGGCGGATCAGCCGCTGGCGACGACTCCAGCGGCAGCACCACCGCGGGTGACGACAGCGCCGGGAGTGATGACACCAGTGGCACGGCCAGCGGCGGCAGCGACCAAGGCAGCGGCACCAACCCAGCGGATGGCAAGAGCCGCACCTGGTGCCCGCTGGACGAGGGCGATGGCTCGAAGGCGCCCGAAGTCGCGGGCGTGGCAGGCAAGCCCCGAGACATCGAATCGATGCAGAAGATCGTCCAGACCTATCGAGGCTGCGTACGGCGCTGCTACGAGACGGTCCAGAAGGAGATCCCCGGTCTCAAGGGCGATCTGACCATGACCCTCGTCATCACGCCCAAAGGCAGCGTGAAGGAGGCGATGATGAACAAGGACCGCTCCACGCTCTTCACGCCCAAGATCGTGGACTGCGCCGCGGGGGTGCTGAAGAAGCTCGAATTCGGCAAGCACCCGAAGGGCATGGAGAGCAAGCTGAACTACCCGTTCAACTTCCAGCCCTGATGTTTCCGCCTACCCCGCTGGGTTTGGGGGTGAGGAGCGCTGTCTCAACGGCGCGCTGACGCGGAGCGCCGAGTCGTGCTGGGCAACGGCGCCGTGAAACCCCGGGCTCGTTTCGGCGCTGCGTTCGACAGCGCCGAACGATCCGGGTAAGAGGCACGACCTACATCGGCCCCACGTACAAGCGGTGGCCGCTTCGGGCGCCGGCTCTAGATCAGGAGCCGAGCGAGCTGGCACGTGCACTGCACAGGCAGGGTCACACCGGGTGAACCACCCTCTTGGCCTTCCTTCCTCGAGTCTTCGCAGCCCCGAGCGGCTGCTCCCAAGTGTTCATGGACGATCAGAACTTCCTCGCCCGCACCCACCGCTGGTTAGCCGCGATCCAGGTAAAACACCCTGGAATCGTGCTGTTCGTGGCGCTGCTGACGCTGGTGCCTGCAGGCTTGCTCGCCAGCAAGCTGTCCCTGAAGAGCAGCTTCAAGGAGCTGCTCCCCGATCACAAACCCAGTGTGGTCGAAATGCGACGCGTGAACGAGAAGCTGGCGGGCGCTTCCACCCTCACGGTTGTCATCACCGGGTCCAACGCAGATTCGCTGAAGCGCACCATCGATGCCCTGAGCCCGAAGCTCCGAGAACTCCCCCCGGAGTATGTGGTGGGCGTCGACGACGGCACGCGCGCTGTGCGGAAATTCTTCGAGGAGAACAAGGCGCTCTACGCGGACTTGAAGGACATCCAGCAAATCCACGACGACGTCGAGGAACGCTACGACTGGGAAGTCCAGAAAGCCGCCGGCACCGCCCTGGACTTCGAGGACGATGATGTCCCCGACCTGAGTCCAGAAGCGCTGAAGAAGCGCTTCCAGCGCAAGGTGGACGACGCCAACAAGAAGAGCCCTGGCGTCGACGGCTACTACATCGGCGAGGACGGCAAGCTGGGCGCGATCCTGGTGCGCACACCTCTCGGTAGCGGCAGCCAGGAAGCCTTTCAGCTGCGCCAGCAGATCAGCGATCTGGTCGCCGAGGTGAACCCGAAGGCCTGGGATCCAGCCACCGAGGTGAACTTCACCGGCAACCTGATCACGAGCGCGGAGCAGCAGAAGGCCATCACCGACGACCTGATCAGCGTCGGTGGCTGGGGCGTGGGGCTGATCCTCGGCGTAGTCTTCCTGTTCTTCTTGCGTTTCCGCACGCTACTGGCGATGGGCGTCACCATTGGCGTTGGCTGCCTGTGGTCGTTCGCCTTCGCCTACCTGAGTGTCGGCTACCTCAACATGGCGACCGGCTTTCTCGCCTCGATCATCGCGGGCAACGGCATCAACTTCGGGATCATCTACATGGCGCGCTATGTCGAGGCGCGTCGAGACGAGGGCAAGGCAGTCGAAGAGGCCGTACTGATCGGTCACCTGGAGACGTATCGAGCGACGCTCGCTGCCTCACTCGCTGCAGGCATCGCGTACGGTTCCCTCGCGGCAACAGACTTTCGCGGCTTCAAGCACTTCGGGATCATCGCTGGCCTGGGCATGGCGCTGTGTTGGGTAGCCACCTACTTGGTGCTTCCAGCCATCCTCGTGATCAGCGAGCGCATCAAGCCAATGTACTCCAAGACAGAAGCGTCTTGGCGCACCAGGCTACGGGGTGTTTACGGCATCCCGTTCGCCTGGGCCGTGAAGAAATTCCCCAAGAGTATCGCTACAGTAGGCGCGCTACTTGGCATCGCCTGTGTGGTGCTGTCCGTGCGCTACTTCGTCAACGACCCGATGGAGTACGACCTGGCAAACGTGCGCAACGAACGCACCAAGCCAACCGCCGCGGGGCTGCTGTCGGTGCGCGTCGACAAGATCGTCGGGCGGCTAGGTCAAGACGGCAAGGCCATCGTCACCGATCGCATCGACCAGGTGAAGCCGCTCGTCGAGGAGCTCGACAAGCGTTACCGCGAGGCACCGCCTGACCAGAAGCCATTCGAGAAGGTCGTGAGCGTCTACGACCTGCTACCCGATCAGCAGCCGGAGAAGCTCAAGCTGCTGAGGCAAACGCAGGACCTGCTGAATCGAGCGCGAAAGCGCGGATTCATCGAGGACAAGGACTGGAAGGCGATCGAGGAGAACATTCCAGAGAAGCTGGCGCCCATCGGCATCGCCGATCTCCCCGAGCTCGTCGCTCGTCCCTTCACGGAGAAGGACGGCTCCCGAGGACGCGTCGTGTACATCGTCCCGAAGGAGGGGCGCAGCGTCTACGACGCCCACTACCTCATGCTGTGGGCCGATTCGTATCGTGACGTGAAGCTACCGAGCGGTGATGTGATTCATGGCTCAGGCGACTCGGTGATCTTCGCCGACATGCTGATCGCCATCGGTGAAGACGCCCCGGTCGCGGTGGTGCTCTCACTCCTCGGCACGATTCTGGTCATCCTGCTGGCCTTTCGCGGCCGCGCTGCCGGCTGGGCAACGCTGGTGACTCTGCTCTGCGGGGTCGCCTACCAGATCGGCACCATGGCGCTGCTCGGCATCAAGCTGAACTTCCTCAACTTCGTCTCGCTGCCCATCGGAATTGGTGTTGGTGCGGACTACTGCATCAACGTCATGAAGCGCAGGGAGCTCATGGGGGACCGCGACCTGCAGCGGGTGCTGGTGGAGACGGGTGGCGCGGTGGTGCTGTGCTCGCTCACCACCACCCTGGGCTACCTGGTGCTGCTCACCAGCATCAACCGCGCGGTTCAGAGCTTCGGCCTCGCGGCAGCGATCGGCGAGATCACCACCATCGCCGCCGCGGTCCTGGTGCTCCCCGCAGCCCTGCACTGGCGCGCCCAGCGATCACGGCGTGGCGAGCCACAGCAAGCAGACCCCGATCCAGGCGAAGAGAAGCCCGGCGCCGGAGCCCCCGAAAAGCCCAGCCCCACGCCAGACAAGGCTGCGGTGGCAGAGTAGCCCCACCCGAATAGACAGCTAGCCAACCAGCTCGAAACCTGAGACGGTTCGCGGAGTGATCGACTCGCTGCTTCCGATGCGCAGCCTGGCACCGTCCGCGCCGGACACGGATGCCTACGACGATCTCCTCACGCGTACTCGAGGCCTGCCGCGTGAGCAGCGTGCCCAGCGGGACTTCTGGTTTTCCAGCCTCCCGCTGGAGGCGAAGGATGACGTGCTCTTCGAGCTCGAGATCCTCCTGAAGAGCTCCGCATGCTTCGCCAACCCGCGTAACCACCCGGGGCCCCCGCGCAGGGCGCCTGTCGTCGCCCAGGACTTCCGGCAGCCGATGATGCTGTTCCGCGACGGCATGCAGCGCATCATCGAGCTGCAGCGCCAACTTCTCGGCACCCGCGACCGCACCCTGGTGTTTCAGCGCTACCTGGAGACGGTGATCCCCGAGGATTCGATGCGCACGCGGCTGGTGCGCACCGGCGAGAACCAGCACACCCCGGAAGAAAGCCTGGTGTCGCTGCGCACGTCCCTCACCAGCACGCAGGAGATCATCGAGGGCATCCTGCGCGCCCAGCGCGTCCCGTTCCGCTTGTTCTACTCGGTGCTCTCCACCGTACAGCGGGATGTGGGTCGCAACGTGTTCTTCAACCCGCTCACGGCGCTCGAGTTCCGACCAGAGTTTGACCGCATCAAGAGCCGTCAGGTCCTCGACCTGATCCGCAGCGTTCCCGGTGAGGAAGCGCATCGCCTCGTCGCGCTGACCTTCCTCAGTCTGTTCCGCATGCTGCGCTACCTGCGTCTGCTGGAGCGAACGCTGATCACGGCGCCCCGGCGCCGCGGGTACGCGGGCCGCACTCACCTCGTTCTGAGCGTGCTGCGCAGCGACGCGCGCGCGCTCTCGGACTACCTGAGGCGCCGCTCTGGCACACTGCTCGCTGAGAGCTTCGAGCGAGATCTGTTCAGGGTACGCGCGTCTGACTTACCGGCTCGCTCGGACTCGCTGCGTGCGGCTGGTCATCGCTTGCTCGGGATCAAGAGCGCGCTGGAGGGCATCTCCGGTAATATCCGCTTGGAAATGCGCCGGGCTTTCCAGCACGACTTGCCAGCGCCGGACGCACAGGTCAGCGACACCGAGCTGCGAGACGCCGTCACTGCCAGCATCAGCAACCTGCGACCCGCCATCCGCGGCGCGATCTTGTTCCTGGGCAAGGCCCTGGGCGTGAGCCTCGAGGGCGACGGCGTGTTTGACGACGAGGCAGCTCAGCGCGAGACCAGCGAGCGTCTCCGGCGTGACATCTGGATGTTCGCCCAGATCGTCAGGGCGTTCTCGTCCAAGGCCCAACACTCTCCCGCGGAAGACCGTTGGGCACCGGTCTACAACTTCCAGTACGTGAGGGAGTTCCTCGCCTACTTCCGCGCCATGGGCTACCCGCTGCTACGTGCCAGCGACTATCCCCGCTTCGACGCGTTCATGCAGGCGATGGGCCGCCTGGAAGACACCGACCTGGTCGATCCACAGCGGCTCGAAGCCGCCATCGACGAGTGCATGGCGTTTCACGGGTTCTTGCTGAAGCTCTTTGACGACATCTCGAAGCGTGACGCCCTGGATGGCGTGAACTTCGACCGTCGAGCGGCGGCTTCGGCGCTCAAGCTGTACCTGGGCGACTAACGCAAGACCCACCTGCCCGACTAGCGCAGGTCGTATGTGGGCGGCCGGCGCAGACCGTCTCTGGGTGACTAGACGTATCGAACTGAGGCCGCGTCGAGGCCAGTCACAGCTCGGATCGTGCGCACAAACGTCAAGAACCGGCGCACTGCCCTCACCAGCAGCTCACGCGAATACTTCCGCGCGGCATTGACTGCTGATGGAACGCACTACCGGTTCCAAACACTCGGAGTCAGCACGACTCGTGAATACCACGCGTCCAACGGTCTCGACTCTCGTCGAAAGCGTCCCAACCCCTGTGTCGCCATGCGCGAATGACGCGCTTCTGGCTGACGGTCACCCCTCTGTGCAGTCCGCCAACCGCACAAAAAGCAGAGGCCCAAGTCGTCACCTCGCGCTGGGCCCAGCTCACGAGGCGCCTGAATCCAATCAGGCTTACGGCAGCAGCGCCTCCGATTGGAGAGCGCTCTGATCGGTCGATCTGCGATCCACCACTCCAGATGAAAAACCACCTGGCCCAGAGGATCCGAACGCACAGCCGAGACTGAGCGATCGAGGTTGACTCGTCCCGCGCCCTGAAAGCCTGTTCCCGTGGTCCGCCGTGCGGACCGTGGGTTGGCTGAGCGCTGCCCGGCCGGAGCCGAGCAGCGTCAGGACGCGGTCAGAGGCACTTCAGCAGTCGACTCAGGCCTTCTTGGCGGCCTTGCGCTTGGCGGCCTTACGCTTGGGCGCCTTCTTGGCGACCTTCTTGGCTGCCTTCTTCTTGGCTGCCTTCTTGGCGGGGGCCTTCTTGGCCACCTTCTTCGCCGCCTTCTTGGCAACCTTCTTCGCTGCCTTCTTGGCGACCTTCTTCTTGGCTGCCTTCTTCTTGCCAGCCTTCTTCGCCGCCTTCTTCGCGGTGCGCTTCTTCGCAACCTTGGGGGCTGCGGCGGGTGAGCTGGTCTTTGCCTTGGTCTTGGTCTTCTTTGCGGCCATCTGTGCCTCCTACGAACGAACCAGGGAGCAGCACCGAATGAACTGATCCCGAGGTATGTTGCACGACGTATATTGCCACCTATTGTGATGTGTCAACGAAAAACTTTCAGGGAGGGGTTGCGCCGGCCGGGGAAACATGGGGTGGTGACCACGCAACGAGTGCGGACCGAGCACCTGTTCAGACCCCTCCAAACGCACCCTGTGGCGGCTGTTCAGGGGCCTGGAGAACGCCCCGCACCAACGTCAAAAAGTTCTGTCAACACGCATGCTTGACGCGCCGCGCATGAGGGCGCTAAGCCCAGCGACCCACCCCCTTCGAGGACCCCTCTGCATGTCTTTCACGACCCCGAAATTTCGCCCCCGGCAGCTGCTGATTTTTTCCCTGATGGGCGCAGGATTTTTTTCTTCCGCGTGCGGCTACAGCCAAGACGAGTGGGACCAAAAAGTGCGCGAGCTCGAAGCTGCGCGTAACCAACTCGCAGCACAGCGTACCGCCCACAAGAAGTGTGAGCAGGATCACTCCGACGCGGTCGCCGAGATCGATCAGCTCAAGAAGCAACTGCGCGAGCGCGGCGTGAACCTCGACAACCTCAGCGCTTCGTTGAAAGAGAACATGAAGGCGCTCGAGGAGTACAAGCGTCGCGCAGAGCAGCTCGACCAGATCCGTCAGCGCTTCGAGAACCTACGCAATCGATTGAAGAAGCTCACGCAGCTTGGGTTGAAGGTGGAGGTGCGAGACAACCGCATGTTGATCCAGCTACCTGGCGACGTGCTGTTCGACTCCGGCAAGGACAAGCTGAGGAAGGAAGGAATTTCCATCCTGAAACAGGTCGCTGAGGTCATCAAGAACGATCCCGACTTGTCCAAGCGCGAGTTCCAGGTCGCCGGGCACACGGACTCCGCGCCGCTCAAGGGTGGCTTCTTCCGTGACAACTGGGGCCTCTCTGCGATGCGCGCTCGCTCCGTCTTGGTCTACCTCACGAACGACGATGAGGGCGCACTGGATCCATCCCACTGGAGCGCCGCTGGCTACGCCGATACAGACCCAGTCGCGAGCAACGACACCGATGAAGGGCGAGCGAAGAACCGCCGCGTGGAACTCGTCGTGCTGCCCGATGTGGAAGAGATGCTCAACCTGAACAGCTTGGCCAACTGAGCCAGAGGCCGTCACTTGAGCGATCCATCAGAGCGCGCCGCAGCGATCGACATCGGCACCAACTCGGTGTTGCTGGCGATCGCTGAACGCTCTGAAAATCAGCTGGTTCCGCTGATAGAGCGCGCCACCATCACGCGCCTCGGCCAAGGCGTAGACAAGTCGCGCACGCTCGCCCCGGAAGCCGTGGAGCGCACCCTGGATTGCTTGGCCGACTACGCCGAGCTCTTGCGTGCCAACGGTTCCCCGCGGTTACGCGTGGTGGGCACGAGCGCCATGCGCGACGCCGCGGGCGGTGAAGAGTTCCGCGCGCGCGCCGAGGCGCTACTCGGCGTCGCTCCAGAAGTGATCAGCGGCGACGAGGAGGCGAGGCTGACGTACCGTGGAGCGCTGAGCGGACTGCGAAGCGATTGTCGCTCCGTGGTGGTGTTCGACATCGGCGGCGGCAGCACCGAGATCATTCAGGCGGAGTCCGGCGCGGTCCTGTCGGCGGTGAGCTTGAACATCGGCTCCGTGCGTCTCACGGAGCGACACCTGCCGAGCGACCCGCCGACGCCGAGCGAGCTCGAGCAGCTGATCGGGGACATCGCCGGAGAGCTCGAGCAGCTGACACAGCCAACGCCAGGCGCGCAGCTGATCGGAGTCGCCGGCACACTGACGACGCTCTGCGCTATCCGGCTGCGCCTCGCGACCTACGACTCTACCCGGGTCCATGGTGCTGAACTCACGCAGCGAGAGGTCGAGGCCCTGAGCGCTCAGCTCTCATCGCTCCCAGTGGCCGAACGGCGCGAGCTACCCGGGCTCGAACCGAAACGCGCGGATGTGATCGCGGCCGGCGCTTACATCGCGCTCGGCGTCATGCGGTGGGCCAACGCACAGCGCCTCACGGTGTCCGATCGGGGCGTGCGCTGGGGCCTGCTCGAGCACCTCCTGTCCAAGCCCACGTAGCCGCTCCTGTTGCCGCGCGGTAACGTCCTCGCGACACCAAGGTGCGGTTCGTTTCCGCGTGAATACGGTTACGAGTGGAGAGCCGCGACGCGCGCGGGACTCTTCGCTCAGCTCAGGGAACGGGCGCCGGGCCTGCACGTCGCGACGCGTCGTTGCCCAGCTGGCGCGGAGAAGTACGCGAAAATGCGCTGAAATACCTGTATGGCGGGCGCCGAGCGAAGTTTCTGCTACGATTTCTTGACGAGTTAGACGTCTCTGACTAGAGTGGCGCGCCTGGCGGACCTCTACCCCGCGGTTGTCGCCGTCAGCGAGCGCTCAGTGCGCTCTGGACTTACCATTGTTCGCGCCCGCGGTGGGCACGTCACACGACTCGTGCAGCGAAAGTCATCAAGCGCGCGAAACTACACCGAAACATTCGCACCCCGGAGCTGCGAGTCCCGAGCAAAAAGGGTCTAACTGAGCGCGAGCATACGGCCTCGCTCAGAGCGTGCCATTCACCATCCCGCGATGGGGCACGAGCCAGTCTCGACCAACCCCGACACCTTCGTCGAACCAGAGAGCGCTCCACGCGCAGCAGCCACCCGCCGAAGGGCGCGGATCGGCACCAGAGGTCGAGTCAGGCGGTCGAGATAACTGGCCTTCAACAACGAGCACGGATGCAA
>JAUILJ010000199.1 GCA_030433055.1 Polyangia bacterium | reverse complement strand
AGCCGCCGAGACACGGAGCGAACGCGCTGCTTTGCCCATACAGCGGCAGCTGGGTGTGATGGACGCAGTTCACGGCCGCGGCGGTGAAGCTCACGGAGGTGTGCCCGCTGAAGAAGCTACGATAGCGGTTGTCGTTCACGCAGTCGGAGTTGTTGGGGTCGAGGTCGGTACCGCAGGTACGCCCGTAGGGGCGCTCTCGCCCCGACGCGAGGTTCGCCAGGCCCTGAATCGCCATCGTGAAGGAGATCGCTTCCAGGTCGATCAGCGCCATCTGTAGCCCGACGTCGGGGCTATCGCGGTACCAGGAAGCGACGATCAGCGAGTCAACGAGCAGTGGATAAGACGCTGCGATGCTCAGGCCGACGTCGCTCACGTCTTCAGCCAGCTGGCGCGTGCCCCGGGTCGGTGCGCGCAGCGTGTCGCGGACCGACTCGTCGACACCGAAGTGGGCCGTCCAAGGCTCATCGACGTTGGGACCGATCGCGTAGGCAGTGATGAAGGTGGTGAGCGCGATCCCGGTCAGCACGCCATTACCCACCGTGTAGCGTTTCCAGGCGGGGTTCCATACCAGGGAGTCACCGCCGCCGCGCTCGAACTTTCCGCTGCCGGGTCGCGGCTTCAGCGACTCGTCCAGGGCGGCGCTCTTGGCCTTGCTGGGCGACGGGGCAGCGGAGTTCGGTCTTGCGGCGGAGCGGGAAGACTGCGGAGCACTCGGCGCTGGAGCGGCGGACTGAGCGACTGCTGAGCTCGCCTCTCCCCCCAAACAAGCCATGAACGCGGCGAGAGCGACTCCGCCACGCCAAGCGTTTCCCTGCGGCAAGAACCGCAGCCCGAAAGGAAGTGTCGGCGACACGGCGCGCAACATACGTCTTACCAACGTCTAGTCCAGACCCAAGATGAGAAGTTGCCGGGTCGCGAAAACTTCGCGCGTCATCGGGCCGCCGCCCTCCCACGTGCATCGGGGCTCTTGCTCATCCGCTCGCCAATTCGAAAAGCCATCTCCAGGGCCTGACGATAGTTCAACCTCGGATCGCAGCGGCTCACGTAGTTCTGGTCCAAATCCGCCTCGGTCAAGCCGCCGCCGGTACACTCCGTCACGTCCTCACCCGTGAGCTCGAAGTGCACCCCCCCCAGGCGCGACCCGAGCGACTCGTGGACGTCGAAAGAGCGCTCGACCTCATGCAGGATGTCGTCGAAGTTGCGCGTCTTGATGCCCGACGAAGTGGTCTGGGTGTTGCCGTGCATCGGGTCCGAAATCCAGAGCACGTGGCGCGCCTCGCCGCCCAGCGCCTGCACCAGGCGGGGCAACGCCTCACCCACGCGCTCCGCGCCCATGCGGGTGATCAGCACGACCTTGCCCGGTTCGTCGTCGGGATTGAGCCGATCGAGCAAGCGCCGCACGCCATCGGGCTCGGCGCTCGGTCCGAGCTTGACCCCCACTGGGTTCTTGATCCCTCGGAAGAACTCGACGTGCGCCCCGTCCAGGTCGCGAGTCCGCTCCCCGATCCATGGGAGGTGCGTGGTCAGATCATAGTAGCCCGCGTGGTGTTCGGGGCTGCGAGTCTGCGCCGCTTCGTAGTCGAGGCTGAGCCCCTCGTGGCTGGTGTAGAAATCCACGCGGGTCAGGTCCCCGACCTTCGCTTCACCCAGGGCTTCCATGAAGCGCAGCGCCTCCGCCAGCTGCTCCGTCGTCCTGCGATAGCTCGCCTTGAGTTCCGCCGTGACGTCATCCCGCTCCATGAACGACAAATCCCAATACTCGGGGTGATGCAAGTCGGAGAAGCCACCACTGCCGAGCGAGCGAATGAAGTTCAGGGTCAGGGCCGAGTGCCAGTATGCCTCGAGCAACAGCTTTGGATCCGCGCGGCGAGACTCCGGGTCGAAGCCTGGGCGATTGACCAGATCTCCGAAGTAGCTCGGTAGCTTCGCGCCGTCACGCTCCTCCATGGGCCTGGATCGCGGCTTGGCGTATTGACCGGCGAAGCGCCCCACGCGCACGACCGGGCGCTTGCCTGCCTGGATCAGGACCACGGACATCTGCAGCAAGATCTTCAGGCGGTTCGTAATTATATCCGCACGGCAATCATCGAAGGTCTCCGCACAGTCGCCTCCCTGGAGCAAGAAGCGCTTGCCCGCCTGGGCGTCGGCGATCTCGCGCTTCAGGCGCTCTATTTCCCAGGCCGTGACGAGCGGCGGCAGATGCTCGAGGGCTTGGACCACCCCCTCCAGCTGTTCCGGGTGCTCGTATGGGATGCTCTGTGCTCTGGGGAATGCCCGCCAAGAGTGAGGCGTCCAAGTCGAGAGCTGCGACTTCGGGGCCGTGACGGGAGGAGGACTCATGGGGCGCTGAGTCTGCCATGCGTTTGCGGCTATGGGCCCCAGGCTTCGCCACAATCCGGCGAATCCTGGGAGCCGGACGCAGCCCGCGCGTCCGGCGCTTGGCGTCGCCAGCGCAGCCTACAACGCGCCGTAGCGACGGAGCTTGGCCCGCAGCGTGGTGCGGGGCAGACCCAGGAGCCTGGAGGTTTTGCTCAGATTTCGCCCCGAGTCTTCGAAGGCGGAGAGGATCAGATCGCGCTCGATATCCCGCAGACCGCTGTTCTCCGAGAGCAAGCCTCGAACCCGTTCGCCGCTCAGCAGCGGCGGCGCGGGAACGCTCGACCTGCGCGCCGGCTGCTCGTCCTGCGCTGGTTGGGCATTGGTCGGCGCGAAGCGCTGGAGCTGATTCATCGCCGAACGCACCGCGCCGCCATCGATCACCGCGCCGCCGCACAGGATCGCCGCGTGATCCAACGTGGAGCGCAGCTCGCGCACATTGCCAGGCCACGCGTGTTCACGCAGCGTCGCCAGGGCCTCGGCGTTGATGCCACAACCGCTGATGCCCTGACGCTCTGCGAAGCTCTCGACGAAGTGACGTGCGAGCACTTCCACGTCCTCCAGGCGCTCTCGCAGAGGGGGGAGCACGATCGTGAAGCCTGCGAGGCGAAACTGCAGATCCAGGCGCAGGGAAGAGTCGTCGTCGCCGAAGCCGCGGTTCGTCGCGCTGATCACCCGCGCCTTGAGCGGCACGTTGGAGTTCGCTCCAATGCGGCGAAACTCCCGCGTCTCGAGCGCGCGCAGCAGCTTGGGTTGCAGCTGCAGAGGCATCTCCCCCACTTCGTCGAGGAACACAGTTCCCGAGCCCGCGGCCTCCAGCAAACCGACCCGAGCGCCACGCGCTCCCGTGTAGGCCCCGGCCTCGTGCCCAAACAGCTCACTCTCGAACAGTTCCGCGGGGATTGCGGCGCAGTTGATAGCCACGAACGGATCCCGGTCACCGCTGGCGAGCTGATGAACTGCCTCGGCGACCAGCTCCTTCCCCGTACCCGTCTCTCCCAGGACCAGCACCGAGACGTCACGAAAGCGTGCCACGCGCCGGATCTGCTCCTTGACCCGACGGATGGATGGCGTATCCCCGAGGATCTGTTCCGCGGCATCACGCGTCCAGGCGCGGCGCGGGAGCACCTCCTCGATGCGATCCAGGATCTCCCCGCGCCGATGCGTCGGGACGCAGAACATGCGCAATCCGACACCCCCGTCGGGGAGCGACTCTTGCAACATCAGGAGCCAATCATCAGGCCCCAGCTCCACTCCACCCAGGCTCGGCTCCTGGCGCGCGTCGAGCAGGCGGCACTCGATCACCCGCACTTCGAAGTCTTTGGCAGCCAAGAGACGCACCGGACCCATCGAGCTGTCCACAGCAACGCCACAGCGCTGCGCCATGGCGCTGATCTGCTCGCTCAGATCCTGATCTCGAGTGGCCAAGGCTATGCGCATGGGAACGTCAACCGAAGTGTCTCACGTGGCAGGGCTGTCAGCCCCTCTCCACCGGGTGGGTCGATTATCACCCCGCGGGGTGACAAAGCCTTACCCTCGCGGGCTTCCCCTCCGACTTCGAGAGGATATTCGCTTGCTTGGAAGAAAAGTAGCCGGAACGACTGCTCAACTGTACCGGGGTGAGGACGGGCGAGCGGGCCTTTGCCTACCAAACCGCGCATTCCTCCAAAGCCAGCAAACGGCCAGATCGCGCACAGGTTAAGGCCGAAAATCCAGCGCGCCGAGACGCGGATCCGGGCCGATTTCACCAGGAAGCGAACGATTTGCGGATGGCCCTCTGGCAGAGGTCTCCAGCGCCACACTCGGCCGATCCACGGTCGCCAGCCCGACTGACTAAATTCGAGGACGCCGCCGCGTTCCCCAACCGAAACAGCCAGGCGACTGCTGCGCCAACCACTCGTCGGGCGCCGCGGACGAGCGCCACGGGGATCCGCTTCTCTGGTTGCGGTCCCACAGGGGTCAGGGCAAATAGGAAAACATGTTGCGAGTTCTGCTGCTCGAAGACGAGCCGGTCATGCGCCGGGCGATCAGTCGCGAGCTGAGCAGACGTGGCTACAGCGTCACCGAAGCACCATCGGCCACCGCCGCCCTCGGCTGCACGGGGCCGTATGACTGCGGCGTGTTCGACATCGTGCTGCCCGATGGTGACGGAATCGAAGTCGCGGAAACGCTGCTGCAATCTGGAGCGGTTGCGTGCGCGGTGTTCTACAGCGGTACCTCGGACGAGCGCATCTGGTTGCGCGCCTCGGATGGCGGCGTGTTCGTCCACAAAGACGCGGGCGTGCAGCGCTTGGCTGACCAGCTGGACGCGCTCATGTCGCCTCAGAGTTCGAGTTCTGGCTAGCGCGCTCTCTCAAGCGCTTGCGCACACTGTCGGTGCGTGAAAGGAACCCTCGATGCGCGAGGTGATGCAGGCGGTATTGGAGCTCCTCGATCGCGGCGAGCTGGGCGCCCTCGCGACGGTGACGCGCACCAGCGGCTCCACCCCTCAGGTGCTGGGCGCGCGCTTGCTGCTACGGCGCGATGGCTCACGGGTGGGGACCGTGGGTGGCGGCGCGATCGAGGAAGCGGTGCTGGAACAGCTCCAGGAGTGCCTTGGCGACCGCACCGCGCGCAGCAAGAGCTGGGATCTGATCCGCGACCTCGGAATGTGTTGCGGAGGCCGGATGGAGGTATTCATGGAAGCCATCGAGGGGACTCCTCGGTTGATCGTGCTTGGAGCAGGTCATGTCGCCCAGGCCACCGCGCCGTTGGCGGCGCGCGTCGGCTTCGCACCGGTGATCGTCGACGCCCGCGAGGAGTTCAACGACGAGGCGCGTTTTCCCATGTGTAAACGCGTCCTGAAGGAGCCGCGAGAAGCCGTCACCGAACTCTGCCCTTCCCCCCAAGACTGGCTGCTCATCGTCACCCACGACCACCGACTCGACGAGGAGGCGCTCGAGTGCTTCGGGGCGCAACCCCACGCGTACCTGGGAATGATCGGGAGCCGTCGCAAGATCGCCCGCGTGTTGCAGCGCTTGCAAGCCAGAGGGCGGCTGCCAGATCTCTCCCATGTCTACACGCCGGTGGGGCTCGATATTGGTGCCGTCACGCCTGACGAAATCGCCGTCAGTGTCGTCGCAGAACTGATAGCGCTGCGAGCGGTGGCCCGCGGAGATGGCGCCAAACGCGGCGAAATCGGAGCGCATTTGCGCCTCGGCGCCGACCAGGTCGAGCGGCTCCTCAGCCTCACGGAGTGAGCCCCCAGAGACCTCGAGCGCGCTTGCCCGACTCCCGAGCCGCGGATAGAAGGTACAGTTCCCTTTACGGCGCAGTGGTGCCTGTGGCCTGCCGCGCCCAGACGCCGCAACTTCGCGGACTCCTCTCGCAGCTCACGAGACCCAGCGACGCGCACCAACCGACTCGGTCCAGTTTCATGCACACCATCCATTTCACCCTGAACGGCCGCGAGGTCATCGCTCGCGACGTCGACCCAAACACCACGTTGCTGAACTGGCTCCGGGACCAGGGACACACCGGAACCAAGGAGGGCTGCGCAGAGGGCGAATGCGGGGCCTGCGCGGTGGCGCTGGTGGTGAAGGATGGCGCTGGTTCGCGCTACCTGCCAGTGAATAGCTGTCTGCTGCTGTTGGGCGCTGTCGGGGGCCGTGAGGTGATCACGGTTGAGGGGGTGAGGGCACCCGGCACTGCCACCAGCTTGGATCGTCAGCCTCACGTGGTTCAGCAAGCGATGATCGAGCAAGCTGGCTCCCAGTGCGGCTACTGCACTCCAGGCTTCGTGGTGAGCCTGTTCGCGGAGTATTACCGCAAGGATCGCGCAGCCACCGGCTTCGACCCGGAGAGCATTGGTGGCAACCTGTGTCGCTGCACCGGGTATCGGCCGATCGTCGATGCGGGACGCAGCCTGCCGGTGCTCCAGCCAGGCTCTCAGGACGGGTTCGCAGCGCGCTTGGCGTCACCCGCGCCGCCCGTGGAGAAGCTGGAGCTCGCCTATGAGGGACACGAGAGCGAACGTTTCTTGTTCCGTCCGACGGAACTGACCGACGCGCTCGATTACCTCGCGGAACACCCCGACGCCTACCTGGTCTCGGGAGGTACTGATATCGTGGTCGAGCTGAATCAACGGCACCGCCGGCTAGACCGGATGCTGCTCTTGGAAGGCATCGAGGAGCTGCAGCAGATACGCCGGGGTGAGGAGTACCTCGAGATCGGCGCCGGGGTGAGCCTTGGGCGAGTGGAAACGGAGCTCAGTGCCGAGGTACCGCTGCTGGGCGAGCTGCTCCCATTGTTCTCGTCTCGGCTCATTCGGGCCCGCGCAACCCTCGGGGGTAACCTGGGCACGGCGTCACCGATCGGTGACTCGCCCCCGGCGCTGCTGGCGCTGGATGCCGAGCTGTGCCTGGCCAGCAAGGCGGCGACCCGCTGGGTGCCGCTGTGTGAATTCTTCACCGGCTACCGCCAGACACTGCGCGAATCCGGTGAGCTCATCACATCCGTGCGGATACCAATGCCGCAGCCCGACGTCGCCCGCTTCTACAAAGTCTCCAAGCGCGAGTTCGACGACATCTCGACCGTCGCCGCGGGCTTCAGCCTGCGCACCAAGCAGGGGCTGATCGAGAGCGCGCGGCTGTGCTACGGCGGAGTCGCCGCGACGCCGGTGCGCGCGACCGCTGCGGAGCAGGCGCTGCAAGGGCAGCGCTGGAGCAAGCCCGCGCTGGAGCTCGCGCTCGCAGCGCTCGAGCATGTGTTCACGCCGATGACCGACCAGCGCGGAAGCGCTGAGTACCGGCGCCGCATGGTGACCAAACTGCTGGAGAGGTTCTGGTTCGACACCGCGCCAGACTCCCCAGCGCAGTCCAGCTCCAGAAAGGTCGGCTGATGAGCAGCGTAGGAAAATCAGTCTCCCACGAGAGCGCCTTCGGTCATGTCACCGGCAGCGCGCTGTACACCGACGACCTGTGCACGCGCTTCCCCAATCTGCTCCACGCGTGGCCCGTTCAGGCGCCCCACGCTCACGCGAGGGTCCTGAACATCGACACCTCCGCGGCTTCCGCGGCGCCAGGCGTGGTCAAGGTGCTGGGGCCAGCTGACGTGCTCGGCGAGAACAACACGGGCGCCGCCCGCCGTGACGAGCCGCTCTTCCCCGAGGAAGTCGAGTTCCATGGCCAACCCGTAGCATGGGTGCTCGCCGAAACCCACGAACAGGCGGTCCAGGCAGCCCAGCGCGTCGCAGTGGAGTACGAAGTGCTACCGGCGATCATTGGAATCGAAGCCGCAGAGGCCGCAGGTAGCTACCTGACCGAGCCAGAGCGCATCGAGCGCGGCGACGTCGAAGGCGCCCTGCAACGCCATGAGACGCTGGAAGGTAAGTTCTTCGTCGGTGGCCAGGAGCATTTCTACCTGGAGACGCAGTGCGCCCTCGCCTACCTCGACGAGGCGGACTCGGTGCTGGTTCAATCGTCGACTCAACACCCCACGGAAACGCAGGAGATCGTCGCTCGGGTGCTGGGAGTCTCGAAGAACCAGGTCGTCGTTCAGAGCCTGCGCATGGGCGGCGCCTTTGGTGGCAAGGAAGTCCAGGCGAATGTGTTCGCCGCGATAGCGGCGCTCGGCTCCCGACTCACCGGGCGGCCAGTGCGCGCCCGCCTCGACCGTGCGAGGGACATGATGCTGACGGGCAAGCGGCACCCGTTCCTCGGGCGCTACCGCGTTGGCTTCGACCGGCAGGGCAAGCTGCATGCGTTCGATCTGCAGTTGACCAGCGACGGCGGATACAGCCTGGACCTGTCAGCCCCCGTACTCGGGCGCGCGCTGTTCCACTGCGACAACGCCTACAACGTTCCGAACCTGCGCGTCGTCGGGCGCGTCGCGAAGACGCACACCACGTCCCACACGGCGTTTCGCGGTTTTGGCGGTCCCCAGGGCATGGTGATGATCGAGGACGCGATCGACGCTGTCGCGCGTCACCTCAATCTGCCTCCCCACGTCGTCCGGCAACGAAACTTCTACCAAGAGGGAGACACCACCCACTACGGGCAACCCGTGAAGGACGCAGAGCGTATCGGCCGCATCTGGGACCGCCTGCTCGAGACCAGTGCCTTCGAGCAGCGCTGGCAGGAGGCGGAGTCCTTCAACGCGAGCAGCACCGCGAAGAAGCGCGGCTTGGCCATCACACCCGTGAAGTTCGGTATCTCGTTCACCGCGAAGTACTACAATCAGGGCGGCGCGTTGGTGCTCGTCTACCGGGACGGAAGCGTTCAGGTGAATCACGGCGGAACCGAGATGGGCCAGGGGCTGCACACCAAGATGCGCCAGATCGCTGCCCACACCCTGGGCATTCCGCTGGCGAGCGTCCGCATCATGCCAACCCGCACCGACAAGGTGCCCAACACCTCGGCCACAGCCGCCTCGAGTGGCACGGACTTGAACGGCGCCGCCGTGGCCGATGCCTGCCGCACCCTGCGCGAACGAGTGCTGGAGGTCGCGGGGCGCCTGCTGGGCCACGACCCGGGCGACCTGGTGGTCGACGAAGGGGTCATCCACGCTCGCGGCGACGGCGGAGCTGAGCGCAGCCTGAGCTTTCGCGAAGTGGTCGACCGTGCGTATCTCGATCGCATCCAGCTGTCGTCCACCGGCTTCTATCGTACTCCAGAGATCCACTATGACCGCATCAAGGGCCGCGGTAAGCCCTTCCACTACTTCGCCTACGGCGCGGCAGTGACGGAGGTGGAGGTGGACGGCTTCACCGGCATGTACCGTATTTTACGCACGGATATTCTGCACGACTGTGGCGCGTCCTTGTCGCCGCTGGTCGACCGCGGGCAGGTGGAAGGTGGCTTCATTCAGGGCCTGGGCTGGTTGACCCAAGAAGAGCTGTGGTGGACTCCCGAGGGCCGCCTGGGCACGGTGAACGCCTCGACCTACAAGCTGCCGAGCCTGGGGGAGTGCCCCGAAGAGTTCCGGGTCGAGCTGCTCGAGCGAGCGGCAGAACCAGGCGTGATCTACGGCTCCAAGGCGGTCGGCGAGCCCCCGTTCATGCTCGCGATCAGCGCCCGCGAAGCACTGCGTCAGGCCGTGGCAAGCTTCGCAACGACCCACGATCAACTCGCTTCCGGAGTCCCCCTGGCGAGCCCCGCCACCGCGGAGGCGGTGTTTTGGGCGATCGATGGGCTGGGAGCGTCTGCGCTGTCGGCCGAGGTGTCCAGCGCGGCACAGGTCGCAGAGTAGGCGAAGGCAGCCAGGCGGGGGACACCAGCGACCCGACGGTGCGCCTCACCCCCAAAAGAAACTCCGGGAGCAGATCCGGCGTCGGGGAAACGTAGGATGCCGTATGCTCAGGAGCATGTCCTCGTTTCGCAGCGTAACCGCAAGCCTGGTCTTTGGTATGGCGCTCAGCGCGTCTTCGCTCGCGTGGGCGGATGTCGCGCCGGCCGAGCCCGAAGAGGAGTGCAGCGTCGAATCAGAACAAGGCAAAGGCAAGACCGAGTGCCAACAGTGCGAGACTTACCACGCGGAACCGCACAAGTGCGAAGCCCTGGGCAAAGAGGGCTACACCAAGAGCTGCCAGTCGGGCGGTGCTTCCGTGTGGCACGAAGTCTGGTGCAAGGGTGAGTCTGCGGGCGGACCGCCCGCAGAGCCCAAGCCCTCAGGCTGCGGAGCCTGCAGCACTCATGGCGCTGGGCCGGTGTCCAACGCGGCGTGGCTAGCGCTGGGCCTTGGTCTCGTGTGTGTAGGCGCCCGGCGCCGGCGCCCCAGGTGACCTACTGAATGCCCTTCTTCTCGATCGTCCAGCCTGGGCTCAGGCAGAGCGAGCAGCCGGCACCGTAGAAGATCGGGCGAGCGCTCTCGTCGTCCATCAGGTGGAGGCGCAACCACGCAGTGGCTGGCCCGCGGAAGTCACTGATGTCACCAACCGCGGCGATCAGGTGGTCCGCGTTCTTCAGCGTGCCCCAGAAGACATCGGCGTTCGTGTTGTCGAAGATCGGCTGCTGCTGAATGGGGCGCGGCGCGATCACGTCGTTGCCACCACTCATCAAGAACATCGGTCCATGCTGGTGCTTTTGAGAGTCCGCGTCGTGGCCCAGACCCGTGACGTAG
>JAUILJ010000198.1 GCA_030433055.1 Polyangia bacterium | reverse complement strand
GTTCATCCAGGCGAGGCCCGGGCTGGCGTACTGGTTGCCGCAGCGGAGCGTCCAGGATGGCCGTGGCGGACGCTTCAGCGGCTGGTCGTTCGTGGGGGAGATTTGCGTTGGGCGCGGCGCGTTCGAGCTGTGTCCTGGCGTCGAGCGGCTCGAGCTGACCGGAGAGCCCGTCGGCCTCGACTTCGGGGGCTCGAGTGATCTGACAGCAAGTTGGGTGCGGCTCGGCCTTGGATGGGCACCCAAGCTGACATCTTGGTTTGGTGTCCGGATCGCAGCCCACGTCGGACTCGCGCTCCAGCACGCGCGCTTCGTTTACGAAAGCGCCACGGAAACAGCCATTTTGGTGCACGAAACACCTGATGTTTCGTCAGGTTTGGCGTTGGGCATTTTTTTTCCCCTCGCTCCATAAAACCCAGGGTGCTCAGGGCACCTACTTTACGTGACCGCAGGAACCAGCCTCTTGGCAGCCGTGAGCCTCGAAGCTAGAGCGACCACGCAAGTGAGCGTTCAGGAGGTCATCCGCGCCCATGGGCCGTACGTCGGTCGTAGCCTTCGCTACCTCGGGGTGGCTGAGGCCGATCTCGACGACGTCGCTCAAGAGGTGTTCTTGGTGGTGCATCGCCGCCTCGCGGACTTTGAGGGGCGGAGCACGCTGCGGACGTGGCTGTATGGGATCTGTCTGAAGGTCGCGTCGTCGCATCGCCGCCGCGTCGAGCGGCGTCGCGAGGAGGGGCTAGCAGAGGCCCCCGAGGAACCCGTCAGCGGTGGCCAGCAGAGCGCGCTGGAGCGAGCCGAGGCGCGCCGTCGCATGCAGCAGGTGCTGACGGATCTGGACGATGAGCAGCGCGAGGTCTTCGTGCTCTACGAGATCGAGCGACTTCCGATGAAGGATGTCGCCGAGCTCTTGGAGTGTCCTCTGCAGACCGCCTACTACCGGCATCAGACCGCGCGGAAAAAGGTTATCGCCGCCTATCAGCGCATGACCGCGGAGGAAGAGCTATGAGTGCCCTACAAGATCCGCCTCGCATGGCTGAGGCAGAAGACGTCCCCGCGGGCCTCAAGAACCTGATGGAGGACTCCCACAAGGACGTGCTCTCGCAGGCCCAGATCCTGGCGATTGCCAGCGGGGTCTCCCGGGCGACCGCGGGCGCTAGCCTCGCGCCCGTAGCGCTCAAGGGCGGTGGAGGTTCTGCGCTGAAGTGGCTCGGGGGCGTCTTGCTCGTGGGCCTGATGGGGCTGGGCGGGTACCAGCTGCTCAAGGCGCCCGAGGTACCTCAGGAGCCGACCAGCGCTCCGGCCGTGGTCGCGACCGAGGCGCCCGAAGTGAGCGCAGCGCCTGTGAAGGTCGCCGCGCCGCCGAGCATCGCCGAGGAGGCGCCGAAGCCCCGCGTCGTCGCTCCGAGCGCACCCATCAAGGCCGCGGAAGCGCCGAGCCCCAAAGCACAGCTGCTGGAGGAGTCGCGGCTACTGTCTGCAGCCCGGGCCGCCGTGGCGACTGACCCCAAGAAGGCGCTCGCGCTCACGGAGCAGCATCGCGCCAGGTTTCCCCATGGAACACTGGCTCAGGAGCGCGAGGTGATCGCGATTCAGGCGCTCGGAAAGCTCGGCAAGCAGAAGGACGCCGAGCGGCGCGCGGACAAGTTCGGAAAGGACTATCCGGATTCCGCGCACAACGAGCGGGTGCAGGGCAGCGTGGAGGAGAAGCCTTGAAGCGAGGCCTTGCCAGTTGCTTGCTCGCGCTGGGCGCAGCCTGCGCGTTCGCATGCTCTACCCAGGAGGCGTCTCTGGGCGGCATCGAGCAGCACCCGGTGTCCGGCGCGGGCGCCGGCGGTGAGCTGACCGGAGGAGCTGGCGGCGCTGGCGGGACCACGGGCAACGGGGCCGCTGGCGGCACCGCAGGGTCTGCCGGGGGCGGAGGGACGACGGGAGTCGCCTGCGAGCTCTCCATCTACGACGTGCGCGGTGAGTGGCACGGTTGGAGCCACAAGAACGGGCCAGCGACGATCTTCCTGAAGGACGACGGCACCAGCTTCTACTGGGAAGTGCGCACTCCCCAGGCCCTGGCTGGCTGCGTGCGCGTCGACTCGATGGGCGGCTGGTACACCATCGACAAGGACCGCATCGCCGTCGAGCTTCGGGAGGGTGATACCCGCACGGAAATGTGTGATGACCCCGAAAACGACGTCGCTTCACACCCTCTATCGGACGACGAAGTCGATACCTACCAAACGGATGACTGGGATCGCGGGCTGTACATGACCAGCGATGGCTACCTGATGCGTGGAACTGGGTTCCTCCGCGATGAAGGTTGCCCACCCGAACTCTACGGCACCTGGCGCGCCACCGAACCGGAGCGCGACGGGCTGGTGAACCATTTCATTCATCGCTGGGACGCGAGTGGAACTTACTTCGAGTCTCGCGTGACTGAATTCCCCGCGGATTACGCTGATCCGTATCGCGCAGGTTGCACCGAAACGTACGAAGCGTTGGGTAACTACTCGGATTTGGGAAATCAGCGTTTCCTCGCCACGTATACCGAGGAAACGATCGGGCGCACTGGCTGCGTGGAGAACGGGAGCAACCAGGCCCCCGAGACCAAGCCGGGCGACAGACCGGACCAGGAGTTCTACTACGACCTCGATGCCGCTCGATTGTTTCTATACGGCGACAAGTGGCGCCGATGACGCCGCGAGTGATCGATACCGAGCGGCAACGACACTCACTGACCTGACTTAGCCTTCACGGCCTTCACGCTTTCAACAAACGACAGGGAACAGACTCATGGACAACAAGCGATCACGACGCAGCCCACAGCAGAGCCGTTCACGCGACACGGTCGAGGCCATCTTGGTGGCGACGGCTCGAGTCCTGGTGAAGGACGGTTTCGAGAAGCTGTCCACCAACCGTGTCGCGCGGGTGGCGGGGGTGAGCGTCGGCTCCCTGTATCAGTACTTCAGCTCCAAACACGAGCTGATCGAAGAGCTCATCGAGCGGCGCTCCGAGGCCATGCTGCAAGACTACGAAGCTCGGGTGTGCGGCCAGGAGCTGCCGGTCGAAGAGAGCATCCGCACGATGGTCGACGTGATCTTGGACAGTCGCCGACTGGATCGAGAGCTCGCGTCGGCGCTGTCTGCGAGCGGCCGTAGCAGCGCGGCTCCCAATCACCTGCGCGAGGTGCAGGCGCTGCTCACTCGGAGCTTCATGGCCCATCGTCACCGACTTCAGCCCCAGAACCTCGAGCTGGCCGCGTTCCTCGTGATCTCCAGCATCGAAGCCGCGGCGGATTCCGCTGTGGCGGGGCGCCCCGAGCTGCTCGAAGGCGGCGCGCTGCGAGGCGAGCTGGTCGAGCTGCTGGTGCGCTACTTGGTGCGAGATTCCGCGAACGAGTCCGGTGTACGGCCAGCGGTGAGCCAGGCCCAGTCGGCCTGAGGCCCGACCACCGGGGCGCCTGCGCCCCTATGAACGAAACAGCGCCAACCCTCGGTCGGGGGTTGGCGCTTTCGCGAGGGGCCGTATCCTGGCCAGCTCATGCCCCCCCAAGATCCTCATACGCCGCCCCTCGCACTGGTCATGGTGGGCCTGCCCGCCCGCGGGAAGACCTACATCTCTCGCAAGATCTCCCGCTACCTGAGCTGGCTCGGCTACCAGACGCGCGTCTTCAACGTGGGTAACTATCGCCGCGCGCGACTGGGTGCAGCTCAGGCCCACGCGTTCTTCGACCCCACCAACGCCCAGGGCGTGGAGGCGAGGCGTCAGCTAGCGATGGCTGCCCTCCGCGACATGCTCAAGTGGCTCAAGGGCGGAGGCCAGGTGGGGATCTACGACGCCACCAACACGACGGGCGAGCGCCGCCGATTGGTGCTCGAGGAGTGCGGCAAGGCGGGGGTCCAGGTGGTATTCGTCGAGTCGATCTGCGACTCGGCCGTAGTGGAGGCGAATATCCGCGAGGTAAAGCTAGGGTCGCCCGACTACGTGGACATGACGCCGGAAGAGGCGGCGGACGACTTTCGAGCGCGCATCGCTCACTACGAGCGAAGCTACGAGCCCCTCGATGACCCGGAGCTCGCCTACGTGAAGCTGATCGACGTCGGGCGCCAGGTGGTCGTCAACGGAGTAGAAGGCTACCTGTGTGCGCGGCTCGTCTTCTTCTTGATGAATATCCATACGGATAGGCGGGCCATCTGGCTCACCCGCCATGGCGAAAGCGAGTACAACGTCCAGAACCGCATCGGCGGTGACCCGGAGCTCACGGCGTTGGGCAAAGGTTACGCGAAGAACCTTGCGAGTTACATTCAGGAGCGTGTGCCGAAATCGCAGGAGTTCGTGCTCTGGACCAGCACCCTACGTCGCACCTGGCAGACCGCCGAACCCATCGGCCGCGAGCTGACACAGTGGCGCGTGCTCGACGAGATCGACGCAGGTGAGTGCGACGGCATGACCTACGACGAGATCCGGCGAGAGCGCCCTGAGGAGTTTCGTGCTCGCGCGGAGGACAAGCTGCGTTACCGATATCCACGCGGAGAAAGCTACGCTGACGTCATCCAGCGCTTGGAGCCGGTGATTGTCGAGCTGGAACGTCAGAAGCGGCCCGTGCTCGTGGTGAGCCACCAGGGCATCATCCGCGGCCTGTACGGCTACCTGATCGGGCGCCCTCAGGAGGAGTGCCCCCACATCCAGGTCCCACTGCACACGCTGATCGAGATGACGCCCACCGCCTACGGCTACGAGGAACGCCGCATCAAGCTGGGCCCGGAACTGGGTTAGAAAAGCGCACAGCAAGCGGGCCGGCCACTCTGCTGAACACTCTGGGTGGTCGACCGGGTTTGGGGGTGAGGCGGCACCGCGGCGTCGTGCGTCACACGGCCTGATGCGCCCGTCAGCGTGCCGCGCGGATCAGGTTCTTCGCGATGACCAACTGCTGGATCTGACTCGTCCCTTCGTAGATGCGGAAGAGCCGCACGTCGCGGTAGAAGCGCTCCACACCGTAGTCGGCGATGTAGCCCGCGCCGCCGTGGATTTGCACCGCTCTATCCGCCACTCGCCCGACCATCTCCGACGCGAAGTACTTGGAGCAGGCGGCTTCGGTGCTGACCACCTCTCCACGGTCCCGCTTCCTCGCCGTCTCCAGCACCATGCAGCGAGCGGCGTAGGCCTCTGTTTGGCTGTCGGCCAACATCGCCTGGATCAGCTGAAAATCCACGATGGGTTTGCCGAACTGTTTGCGCTCCATGGCGTACCTCAGGCTATCGCCGATCAGCCGCTCGGCGACTCCGACGCACACGGCAGAGATGTGTAGGCGACCGCGGTCGAGGACTTTCATCGCCGTGCGGAATCCCGTCTCGGGGGCGCCCAGCAGAGCGTCGCGCGGGACACGGCAGTCTTCGAAGCTCACGTCGGCCGTGTGCGCGCCGCGTTGACCCATCTTGACGTCGTTCTTCCCGATCACGATCCCAGCAAGGCCCGCATCGACCAGGAATGCGCTGACGCCTGCGGCGCCGGGCGTGTCGCTGGTGCGCGCGAACACGGTGAACACCCCAGCCTCGGGCGCGTTGGTGATGAAGCGCTTGGTGCCGTTGAGCACGAAGTGCTCGCCATCGAGTACCGCCCGCGTGGTCAGCGAACCTGCGTCGCTGCCCGCTTCGGGTTCAGTCAACGCGAAGGATCCAATGAGCTCGCCGGATGCGAGCTTCGGCAGGTAGTGGCGCTTCTGAGCCTCACTGCCCGCCATCACGATCCCCTGCGACCCGATACCGTTGTTGGTTCCCAGCACCGAGCGGAACGCCGGGGAGGTGCGCCCGAGCTCGAACGCGACTCGCACCTCCTCCTCCATGTTGAGCCCGAGTCCACCGTAGGCTTCCGGGATCGACAGCCCAAACAGCCCAAGTTGGCGCATTTCCTCGATCACGGCGTCTGGCACGTGGTCGGTCTCTGCCACCTGCTCCTCGAGGGGGACGAGCCGTTCGCTGACGAAACGGGCTACGGTAGCTAGGAGCTGGTCTAGGGCTTCGCTGCTCAGGCTCATGTGGCCATGAGACGGGGCGCTCCGCGGAAGGTCAAGTCGCTGTCTGCCAGGTGACGCGACGTGCAAACATTCTGTATTGTGTGCGCCGCTTTCGCCGGGCGGGAGTCAGCGCACCGGCTAGAACCAAGGCAACCGTGGCACGCGCACCTGAAGCAGAAGACCAACTGATCGACAACATGAAGGCCTTGGGCTTCACGGCGACGGACGCCAAGGCCTACCTCGCGCTGGTCAAGAACAACCCAGCGACGGGGTACGAGCTGGCGACGCGCTCCGGAGTGCCGCGCTCCGCCATCTACGGAGTCCTCAAGCGGCTCGAGGGGCTCGGCCTGGTCAATCCGATCCAGGACAAGCCCGTCCGCTACGTGCCGCTCGCCCCCGAGCGCCTGCACCACCTGCTGGCGACTCGGTTTCGTCGCAGCTTGGATGAACTCAAGGGGGGACTCGAGCACCTGGCGGGGCAGCGCAAACAAGCGGTGACCTGGACGGTCCACGGCTACAGCGCGATGCTGGAACAAGCGGAGGGGCTGATCGTCAACGCGAAGTCGAGCGTCTACGCATCGATGTGGGGCAGGGAGGCTCAGCGCCTCGCGCCTCAGCTGGTGGACGCGCGCGAACGCGGAGTGAAGGTCGTGCTCTTCTCCTTCAACGTGCTCGATCCCGCGCTAGGTCAGGTGCTCAGCTACGAAATCGACGAAGCGGAGCTGGAGTCGTACTGGCAGCACAAGGTCATCTTGGTGGCAGACCAGCAGCGCGCCCTGGTCGGTGGTGCCGAGGACATGGACAACAACCGGGCAGTGGTCACTGATGAGCCAGCGCTGGTAGAAATGGCTGTTTCGAACCTCGTGCTCGACATCACGCTGCTTGGGCAGCGCAAGGGGCTCGACGTATCGGAGGTGGTGACCCACCTCACGAAGATGCTCGCTCCGGTGGAGGAGCTGGCTCACATGCTGGAGTCGTGACCCGCACCATGGGAATCCACGAGGATACGAAAGGTTAGCCATGGCAGAGACCATTTTCTCGAAGATCATCCGCGGCGAGATCCCTTGCCACAAACTGTATGAGGACGACCAGGTGCTGGCGTTTCTCGATATCAATCCACTCAGCCCGGGACACACGTTGGTCATCCCCAAGCAAGCGGTGGCGCGGGTCGATGAGCTGACGGATGACTCTGCGGCCGCCATCGGGCGCGTCCTCCCGCGCCTGTGTCGGGCGGTGATGAAGGCCGTTGGCTGCGAGGACTACAACATCCTCCAGAACAACGGCGCCCCCGCTCACCAGGCGGTGTTTCACGTGCATTTTCACATCATTCCCAAGCCGGGTCCCGACGAAGGCCTGGGCATTGGGTGGCCCGCACAGCAGCTCGACAACGACGCGGCCAAAGACGTTGCCGAGCGTATCCGCTCGCACCTGTAGCAGGTATCGAAGAACCGCCGCCCTTCAAGAACGACCGCGCCCGGCGAGCGCAGGCGTGTACCCAGTGGCCGCGTATGCCCAGTGGCCGCGTATACCCAGTGGCTGCGTATACCCAGTGGCTGCGTGTCCCAGTTGCTAAGGGCCGGTGACCAGCAGCGCGTCAGTGACGGTACACGGAGGCTGGTCGGCGTCGTCTGACAGCGGGCTCTCTGCGCCGGTCGGGCCGAAGGTCAGAATGCGCTCGGGCGCGGACACGGGGGTCATGACGCACTCCAGATCGCCGTTGCGAGCGAGGGCGCAGCTGTTGATCTGGCTGTAGGCCGTCCCCAGATCGATATCATTGACCTGGTTCGAGCCGCTGAGCGACAGCTGCCAGAGTTCGACGCTCAGCTTGGTCCCGGTCTGCTGATTTCCCGTGCGGAATCCTCCTGTGGGGTTGGCACGGATCGCCAGCGCCTGGGAGTCGCTCCAGTAGCTGCTGATTCCCAGCGCGCTGCCACCCGAGACGAGCCGGGAGTTGCAGTGCACGCTCCCGTCCGTTCCGAAGGCCACCGGGTGGCTGTCCATGTCATGCACGCACCGCGTGTAGGCGGTGCCGCTTTCGGTGTACCAGCTGATTTCTCCCGCGTCCTCGCAACCGAGATAGCTGTTTCCGCTCTGATCCATCACGAAGTCGACGAGCGCGCCTCGTGGACAGCTGAAGGGTAGCTCCACGTCGTCGTTGGCTGCCGCTTGGAGATCTGGATAGGTGTAGTTGCCGTTGCCGTCGTCCGTGAGCGGGTTCGGCGTTGCCACGAGGATGTGACCTCCGCTCAAATAGTAGAGGTTGCCGTTATCCGGGTGGATCCACGCGCGCGCCGCCGACTCCACCCCCGGAGCTGCGGTGATCGGGGCATCGCTGTGCGTCGGGCAAATCACCGTCGAACCGCTGGCCGCACCGCGCAGCTGACTGACTCGGTACACCACGTTCGCGTCGAATGGCCCGTTTGGGATCGAGCCTCCGCTGCCGCCTGCATTGCCGCTGCCGCCGCTGGAGGCACCTGCGTTGCCGCTACCGCCACTGCTGGCGCCTCCAGTCGTCGCGCCGCCGCTACTCGTGCCCCCGCTGGTTGCACCTCCGCTGTTCCCGCCACCGCTCGTCGACCCGGCGCTCCCTGCAGCTCCGCCTGAGGTCGTGTTGCCTGCGCTGCCTCCCTGGGTGTTGCTCGAGCCGCCGAAGCTCTGATCCAGCCGCTGTGGCCGTTCCTCGTCGCCACAGCCCACTAGCCACGCAAGACATGCCAGGACCCCCCAAACTCCAGCTCGCATGAGCCCAAGGGTACTTGGTCCACACGGGCGCGCACAGCAGCATCACCCGTTGGCTTCTGGGCGAGCTGACCGAACGTGGACGAAAATGAGCGTTCCTGTCGCTCCGGCACGCCCTGCCGCGTAGCCGTCCAGTCGCTCAGTCACCAAACGCGAAGAAGGTCGCGGAGACGCGCCAGCTGCCTCCATCGGCGACTGGCGTGATCGTCCAGCCGAAGCTGTGCTGCCCAGCTGTACTGTATTCCGTGCGCTCGAAATCGAACGGCGGCGTCACGCTCCCGGGGCACCAGTTGGCGCGTTCGGCCTCCACGCTCTGGATGGCACCGCACGGGTTTTCCTCGCAGTACTCGAAGCTACCACCGCCTGCGTTGGTGAAGGTTGCGCGGGTGCACAGGTCCTTACAGTCCGTTCGCCACGGCTGCTGACGGTCGAACTGCGTGCCATCCGCGAAGAATCGGTGGTCCCGCTTGCAGAACTCCTCACCGGGTTGACTGCAGCCTGGGGAGGGGTAGACGCCGCCGTGCCCTGTAGCGCGGTACTCCACGCGGGTTGATGTGGTCCCCTGAGGCACATCGAAGTCGATGGGCATCGGACTCTCGGCGCCGTGGCTGCCGTTGTAGAGCGGGATCACGGCGAGCACATTGCGGGGCGCAGGCCCCGGGCTCACTTGAATCTTTGCGGAAACGAACCAGCCTCCGTTGGAGCCGCTGACCTGACCGGCGCCGTCGGACCACGTTGAGATGTGGCTGCGCAGCCTGTGCGGTCCAGGTGTGATCCCGTTGGCGACGTCAGTGATGTCGATCTCGAAGTGCAGCGGTCCCCCGAACGGGGTGATGGCGCGGACCAGCTCGATGGCTGGTGGGTCCCCGTCGTTCTGAGGATCATCCAGGGTGAACTCGAAGTTGCGGTCGAAGGCGTCGCAGTCCGCCGGCCACTTCTGACCCGAGGGCGGCGGATTGCTCGGGTTCGGGCCGAGCCAGCTGTCGAAGGGGTAGCAAGTGCTCTCGAGGTCGACGATCAGCATCACCTTTTCGAACGGGCCCTGCTTCAGGTCGATGTCAGTCTCGATCTGCTGGAAGTTGGGCTCGCCACTCTGCGATGTGATGCGGTCGTGGTCGAAGGCCTGGACGTCGAAAGCGTTGGGGTTGCCCCCCACGCCGCCGGCCCCCGCGGTGGCGCCTGCCGAGCCGCCGCTGCCTGCCGCGCCGGTGCCTGCGCTACCGCTGGTGCCGGCGGAGCCGCCCTGGCCACCCGTAGAGCCACCAGAGCCCCCGTTTCCGCCGCTGTCAGCGTCGTCGGAGCAAGCCAGCGTCGTGAACCCGAGGCAGAGCGCGACTGCCAACCCAACCAAGCTTCGCATAGTGTCGGCTTGTCCCACTCCGCACCTGCGCCTGCAAGCGACCAGCGGCGCCATACTCGGGGTATTCTGGAATGGCGTTCCTGCTCCGATCTGAGCGGAAAAGGGCGCTTGGGTCGAGCCGCAGAAACACTCAAGCCCGGCCAACCAAGAGGTCGACCGGGCCAGTCGGGTGAGTGCTTGTCGGGGCGGGCAGATTCGAACTGCCGACCTCATGGACCCGAACCATGCGCGCTACCAAACTGCGCTACGCCCCGAGGGCTTTTGGCAGGGATTTCCTGCCAGCGGGCGGCGCAGAATGATTGCAGACCGCACATCTGTCAAGCGCGCGAGGTGGGAATTGTTTCCTCACTGCCAGCGACACGAGGCATCGGAGCCCTGCGCGCAACACGAGGCGAAAACTCACACTT
>JAUILJ010001069.1 GCA_030433055.1 Polyangia bacterium | reverse complement strand
GCTGCGCGCGACGAACAGGTAGCCTCCCTGACGGAACCAGGTGTTGATGCGGTGCTCGCTCGCGAAGCTCTTGCACAGCTCCAGGCTCTCGAGCATCAAACGCACGTTGGTCTCGCTCGACCACTGCGCCCGTACGCCGCCGCCGTTGCGCCCGCTGGCGCCGCCGCACAGATATCCGCGGTCGACGACGACGATGCGCTTGCTGACCTTGTGGCGGTTCAGCAGCTTGGCCATGTTGTAGGCCACGGAGAGACCCATGATGCCAGCGCCGATGATGACCACGTCCGCGCGATCGCTGAGCGGCTGTGATCTCCCGAGAGCTCCGAGCTTTCCCCCCGTCATCTGGCCTACCTCAGTGGGTCAACCGCCGCGCTCTCTGGCTGCCTTGGCGATCGCGAGACGCTCGAGGAGTGTCTCGTGGAGTCGACCGTTGGTGGCGACGATGCCCAGGTCGTTGGTCAAAGTTTCCCCTCGGTAATCAATGTTGCCTCCGTAGGCGTCTGTGACCATGCCGCCGGCCGCTCGAACCAGGGCGTCCACTGCGCAAGCGTCCCAGCGCTTGCCTGCGGTGCCCGGGGAAACGTAGGCCTCTGCGCGACCGCTGGCCACTTCAGCGCCCTTGAGGCCGGCGCTGCCCAAGGCGTCGATACGCTCGACACCCAAGATCTGAAGAGCGCGCTCGCTCTCTTCGGTGCGGTGGGAGCGGCTGGCGACTACCCGAGCGAGCTCCCTGTTGGTCTGGGCGCTGACCTCGATGCTGCTCCGGGTACCGTCGGGAGCGACTTCCCACGCGCCCACGCCGACCTCACCCACCCAAGCGTAGCCCGTTGCCGGTGCGAGGATTACGCTGGCTCGCGCCAGGTCGCCCTCGATCATACCCAGCATCACGACGAACTCACCGTTCTTCTTGACGAACTCCTTCGTCCCGTCCAGCGGGTCGACGAAGAAGACCTGCTCTGCCTCGCGGAAATGTGCGTAGCTCTCCGGCTTGGACTCTTCAGCCACGATTGCGGCCGATGGGAATGCTGAGCGGAGGCCATCGCAGATCAGGCGATTCGCCTTACGGTCGGCCTCGGTGACGGGATCCTTCGGGCCCTTGTAGTCGACCTTGAAGTCTGTCTCGTAGATCTCACGAATCAGCTGCGCGGCGCCGTGAGCGAGGGTGAGCATCACGCTCAGTTCGTCTTGACTCATGTCGTCACTCCGACGTCGGCGAGGCGCGCCTCCAGCTTGTTGAACTTCTCTTCGCTCAGGTAGGGCTGTTCGCGTCCCGCCTCGCGTACCAGTTGATCGAGCTGCACTGCGCTCCTGGGGCCCAAGATCGCCGCGGTGATTCCCTCTGTAGCGAGGACATAGCGCAGCGCCGCCGCGCGCATCGTCAGCACCTCGCCTCCGATCACGGAGCG
Source organism: Polyangia bacterium (assembly GCA_030433055.1). GTDB lineage: Bacteria > Myxococcota_A > Polyangia > Polyangiales > Polyangiaceae > JAHBVY01. Next base: position 575 of record JAUILJ010001069.1, on the reverse strand, counting down.
CAGCGCCGAGAGTTGGTTGATGCGACGACGCAGGTCGTCCGGGGTCCAGCGCTCCTCGCGATGGTCCCCGTCGGTGAAGTCCTTGTGCAGCGACCAGTGCCCACACAGCAGGCCATGGGCGAGCACGCTGCGCGCGACCACCGCCGCTTCATGGGCCTCGATCTCCCCCTTCAACTCCTGGAAGTCGCGCCGCATGAACGCGTTGAACGCCAGCTGCAGCACCTGAGCTCCTCGCTCCAGCGCGGCTCGGCCCACCTCGACGTCCCCAGCGCTGATCCCCCAGCCCGCGATGACCTTGTCTTCTGTGAGCTTCTGTAACAGCTCGCACGTGCCTTCGCTCTCGACGGCCTTCTTCGAGGGGTTGTGGAGCAACACCACGACCCGCGGGAGCTTGAGGCGCTCGAGGCTCTTCTCGATGGCTGGCTTCAGGTAGTCGGGCTTGAAGCATTTCCGTGGGGGACTGGCGTCTCGATCCGTCCCGACCTTGGTGATGACGACGGCTTTCGGGTCCGAGCCAAGCAACCTGCCTAGGCGCCGCTCCATTTCGCCGTGGGCGTAGACGTCTGCTGTTTCGA
>JAUILJ010000197.1 GCA_030433055.1 Polyangia bacterium | reverse complement strand
CGGTCAGCTTCTTCAGGCGCTCGTCCACCGTCTTGAGCTTCTCGGTTGCGGCTTGCTTCTCGGTGTCGAGTAGCTGCTTGGCTTCGCGGGCTTCGATCGCTCGCTCCTGAGCGAGTTTCCGCTCGGATTCTTCGAGCGATGAGTCTTCTGAGCGCTTGGTATAGGCCTGCTCGCTCTCCTCCAGGGTCTTTGACACCTGGTCGGCTTCGGCGAGCTTCGCCTCGATGTCCGCTTTGGCGAGCGGGGCTGCGACGTACACGAGGTAGCTCGTTCGGCTGAGGTCCCGCGCTTGCTCCTTGAGGGCGTCGCGGTCCTCCTTGCCGAGCGACTTTTCGTTCTCGTCGATCAGGCGCTGAGCTTCGCTGTGGCGATCGAGGCGCTCTTCGAGGGACTTTTCCACGTGCTTGTTCAGGGCGTGCACGGTGGCGGAGGCGACGTCTGCTTTGCAGCCAGCTTGCTTTGCGGTGTACTGCGCGGCGCCACCGACCTTCTGCTGAAAGCCCTGTTTTTCCTCATCGAAATAGTCTGCGATGAGCTCCGTTTCGTACGCGGCCTTCGCGTAGTCCTGGCTCTTGCCTTCTTCCGCAGCGATCTGGAGGATCTGCTTGGCCTGCGCGTGGTGTTCGGGCTTCAGCTTCCCCGGATACTCGGAGAACTTTCCAAATCTTTCCCGTGCGTCGCTTTCGCGTTCGTCGAGGCGGCCTTGGGCTTCGTGCAGCTTGGAGGGCTGGTCCAGTGCATAGCGCGGCTGGTTGGCGGAGCTCGGCAGCGTGGAACCCTTCTGCTCCTTGTTGCACCCCATCAGCATCAGGCTCGATGCGAGGAGCACCGCGCCAACACGCAGCAGGCGTGCAGATGGCTGCGAGGTCCGAGGAATGCGAGTGGGCGAAGCGTAAACTTTTCCGGTCACGCACTCGTGAATAACACGCCCGTTCAGCGGGCTGCGACTTCAGGTTTCCGGGTGCTGTTCACGGGTCGAGATCCCTCGAAGGGAGAACGCCCGTTTGGTGTTGCAACCTTGCCGCGTGGCTAAAAACTGGCCCTTTCGTGGCCTAATCACACTGGTCGCCGGGCTGCGTTTCTGTAAGACCTGGTGAGTCCGGCTCGCTCGAGGGGTGAAGTTGCCACACCTCGAGTTACGAGCATTCGCGCGACGCTTCGAGCCCATTCGAGCTCTCGTGCGAGATGTCTACCCCTCGGCCCTGGCTTGAACGGATCGAACGATGAGTGATCTCGACGCTGCGTCCAAAGATGAACTGTTTGCGAATCTCAAACCGCGGGAGTCGAGTCCTGGCTCGAGTCGAGTATCCAACGCGGATGCCGCGCAGATGCTGCTTGGAACGCCGTCAAAGCCCAAGGCGTCGCCTCCCTCACCACCCAGCGGAAAGCTGAGCGGGCCAGTTTCGAAGCGGCCGCCACGCCCGCCGCGGCCTGGAGAGGCCGGCGCTCCGGCGCCGCCTCCGTCCATCCGCACCGGGCCGGTCTCACGCAGCACTCCTCCTCCGCCAAGCCTTCGCTCTGCTCCCAGCTCACGCAGCGCTCCTCCTCCTCCCAGCAAGCGCAGCGCGCCACCGCCACCTAGTATGCGGCCAGCCCAGCTGTCGAAGAGTGCTCCTCCACCTCCGAGCCGCCGGGCCCAGGATCTGGAGATTGCCGTCGAGGTCGACGCGGTGAGCAGCCCCGTGGCGAGCGCGCCCCAGGCTGAGCCGCCGAGCGCACCGACCCAGGTGATGGGTCCGGTTCCCCAGGGCAACGGAGGAGCCGAGATGTCTGCCGAGCCGTCAGCTCCCGCGGCCCCCACGGTGCCCACCGCGGCTCCGCTTCCGACGGGGCCTTCAGCTGCTCCCGCGCCTACGCAGCCCATGGCAGCATCAGCGCCTCTCGCGGCGTCGACGGTTCCGACTCCCGTTTCTGCTCCGTCTGCACCCGCGGCGTCAGGGCCTGCCGGTCCTCTCGCTTCAGACGCATCGGTGCCTGCTCAGTCGGTTCCCTTCTCCTCCGGGGCTTCTGCTCCGCTGGGGTCCGGTCCGTCGCTCACGTCACCGGCTGGGCCCGAGACGCAGGCGAGGATTGACGAGGCGTCTCGAGAGTTCCTGGAGGAAGCCGGGAACGCACAGAGCGATGACGATTTCGGGCACTGGGATGCGCCGACGCAAGAGGTCGCGACCAGCGAGTTCGAGGCTCCCACACTAGAGCAGCCGGCGCCGGCGCCTCCAGGCAAGGGCACGCTGGTACTTCCGAACCTGGCCGCTCCCATCGCTGCACCCGTTGCACCTGCGCCTGGCGCTGTGGCGCCGCTCCCGGCGCCGCCGCGCGCGGGCATGAAGACTCAGCTCGGCCTTGGGCCCATCGGTGAGATCCCCGAGGAACAGCGCCCAGCTGTGGCTGCGGCGCAAGAACCCATCATGCCGTTGTCAGACTATGACGAGGCCGATGACGCTCCGACCCGGGTCGTGGAGACCGCCGCGCTGCATCTGCCGCCTCCCGATGCCGGCGCCCAGAGCGGCCTGCCCCCGGTGCCCCTGGCGCCCCGTGCGCCATCATTTCAGATCCAAGATCACCACTCCCAGCCTCCCCCCCAGACCAGCCTCGCTCCCGTCGCGGCTGAGCAGATCACGCTGCCTCCGTCGCGGCCGAAGAGTTCCGCCGGCTGGATCGCGGCCGGCGTCCTCGGTCTCGCTGCGGTCGTCGGCCTGCTCTTCTTGATTCCACAGACCGGGCTCGCCGGCAGGAGTGAGGGCGAGCTGATCGTGACGGTGGCAGGGCCCGGCCAGTCGTCGGTCGACATGCCCCGGGTGCTCGTCGACGGTCAGAAGCGCTGCGAGAACTCGCCGTGTCGCGTGAAAGAACTCGACGTGGGGCCCCACTTCGTCCGCGTCTCGGCTCCGGGCTTCAAGGCAACGACGGATCTGGCGGTGGGCGTCGTGGCCGGCGAGGAAGCCGTGCTGCGAGTCGATCTGGTCCCGGAGCACGCCCCTGCGGTCGCCCAGAACGCCGAGGAGAAGCCAGACGCCGAGCAGAAGCCAGGTGACGAGGGAGCCAAACCTGAGGAGCTGGCCAAGGGCGAGTCCAAGGATTCAGAGTCAGACGATGCTGCCGGCGACGAAGCGTCGACTGCGGCCAAACCCAGCGCGGCGACCAAGACCGCGAGCGTCGCGTCAAAGCCCGCGAGTGGAAAGCTCCCTGGCAGCAGCAAGCCGGCGACGCCAACCGGTAGCGCCACGCTGCGCATCTCCTCGATTCCGATCTCCAACGTCGTGGTGGATGGCCGTCCCCTGGGGAGCACACCCAAGATCGTGAAGGTCTCACCCGGGGCTCACAGCGTGGTGTTCATCTCCCCCACGGGGCGCAAGGCGCGATCGGTGCGGGTAGGCGCAGGGCAGACCCAGGTCGTCGCCGTCAAGTTCTAAAGCCGCGAGGAAATTCATCGCGGCTGTCTAGTGCGCTGAGGCAGGGCAGGGTGGCCAGCGTCCACCCTGCCGCGTTTGCGCTCAGTGCGCGGGCTGTGCTTCGACTTGAGTTGTCTCTCGGCGAGTCTTGGTCACCAGATCGATCTCGTGGCTGCGAACAGGCTGATAGCTCGGCGGATCGGAGACGCCCAACTCCCGCCGCACCTCGATCAATGGGCGAGCCAGGAGCTCCTCCCACGGAACCGCGGGGAAGAAACTGGCGCGAAGACCGCGCAGTAGGCCCCTGAGGATCACCACGCGGGGGTGCGGCGCACGGCTGCCGTCCGGGTAGCGGAGGGGCTCTTGCTTGGCTCCGCGCATCCAGGGACCCGCGAGTAGACCCGAGGCGACGATGAAGCCCACGCCGGGGTTCCGAGTCTGAGCAAACGAGAACGCCAGGAGCGCCCCCTCTCCGATCAGATCCCCCGAGTAGCCAGTGACGGTGTGCCAGAGGTCGTGGGTGTCTCGCAGCCGATGATGGAGCCACAAGAGCTCTTGGGCGAGTTCGGTGTCGGGGATCTCCCGCCCCGTCTCGCTCGCCTCGACCAGCCCTGCGGCAGTGATGCCTTCACGCTCCAGGAACGCAAGGTACGCGCGGCCGAGGCTGCCTTCGGGCAGAGCTGCGAGGTACGCCTGATCTCGGAGCAGCGGCAGGACGTCGCTGCGCGTGTCCAGCAGACGTCGGCCCGATGGCTTGCGCCTCAACCGTCTGAGCATGCGCTGGCCGTTGTTTCCGCTCAGCGCCTCGATGATCTCGAACACCAAGCGTGTGTTGTCGGGGTCCTTGAGTAGCCCGCGCATCGCACGCGCCGCGTCCCCCAGGCGAATCGGGTTGTTGATTTCAGCTGGCTGTTGCATCGAACCACCTCTGCTATCCACCCTGTGGATCGGGTATTTGGGATAGCGCATTGTTAGTTACAGTCTTGTAAGTAGCGCTATCTACAGAAGTGTCAATAGGGAGAGTCGTTGGCTCAGGCAAGAAAGCGCATACGCCGCACCGCAGCAGAGGCCCGTCAGGCGATCTTGGAGGCGGCGGTGGACCGGCTCCGGGATGCTGGCCCGGCGAGCATTCGTCTGGCGGACATCGCCCGGGACGTAGGGGTGAGTCACCCCGCGATCCTGCACCACTTCGGGAGCCGAGAGGAGCTGCTCGCCGCCGTGGTGCAGGAAGCGCTCGAGCGTCTTCACCTCGAGCTGTTCGAGGTACTGGCCCACGCTGAGGCAAGCGAGGCCTCCAGCGTCGAGATCCTCAACGCCATGGCCGAGACCTTGGAGACCGCGGGGCACGCCCGCATCATAGCCTGGCTGAATCTGAGCGGAGTCGTCGATGCTGTCGACAAGGATCGAATGCGCATGGTTGCGGAGGTGGTCCACGCCCGTCGCCTAGAAGCGTTGCCTCGGGGAAGCAAAGCGCCGGAGTTCGAGGACACGCTCTTCACTTGTGTTCTCGCGACCCACGCGATCATGGGCGAGGCGCTGATCGGCGGCTCACTGCGGCAAAGCGCGGGGCTGGCGGCCGATCCCGACGCGCCGCAACGCTTCCGACGTTGGCTCGCGAAGCTGCTGGTGCAAAAACTCGAGCCGCCGGGTCAGTGAGCCTGGCAGGGTGTCGAAAACACCCTGCCAATCCGCTGCCCGCTAGGGCAGGCCAGGCACCTGGAGGTCGATGGCGTAGAGCCCTGTCTGCGCCGTGACGTAAAGGCGCTTGTGATCGGTGCCGCCGAAGGTCGTGTTCGCCGGCTTCTCACCGACGCTGATGAGACCCAGCTCGCTGCCACTCGTATCAAACACGCGTACGCCGTTCTGCGCCGTCACATACAGATTGCCCGCGCAGTCCACTGCCATCCCGTCAGCGCCGCTGACTGTGACAAACACGCTCCCGCCGCTGGTGCCACCGTCGCTCGCGACACTGAAGCGATGAACATTACCTGTGTTGTCGTCCGCCACGTAGAGCGTACCCTCGTCAGGCGACAGCGCCGCCCCGTTGGGGCTCACGAGTGCATCGCTTACCAGAGTGACGTTGCCCTGAGGATCTATTCGGTAGACACCTCGAAAGCCTATTTCAGCCGGGCGCGAGCCGAGCTGCCAGCTGGGATCGGTGAAGTAGATGGTGCCATCTCGTCGAACGATCGCGTCGTTCGGCGAGTTGAAGGCCTTACCCTCGTACTTGTCGGCGATCAGCGTGCGCTGCTTCGTGATCGGATCGATGCGCGAGACGCTGCGCGTGTCGTGAGTGCATGAAACCAGCTGCCCGTCTGGGTCGATGGCGTTGCCGTTGCAGCCGATCGTGTCGATGAAGACGCTGGGCATGCTGGAGCCCGCGTCCAGACGATAGATGATCGACGGCGGAACCCCCTGGCCGTCAGCCGCTCCGAAATTCATGTCACTGAAGAAGAGCGCGGAAAGTTGCGTCGACCACACCGGTCCCTCGAGGAAATGATAGCCGCCGGAGACGAGCTGAGCGGTGGTGTCGCTGGGTAGCGGAGCGCCGTAGTTCGCGCTGGGATCGCAGATCCCGCCGGCTGCGCCACCCGTCCCCGCGCCGCCGCCGGCCCCTCCGCTGCTGCCAGCGCTTCCACCCGTAGCGCCCGCTCCCGCGCTGCCCCCAGCTGCTCCGGTGCTCCCGCCGTTCGAGTGGCCTGCGCTACCGCCACTCGAGCTGCCCCCACTGCTCCCGCCCGCGCTTCCGCCCGCGCCCGCGCCGCCACCGGAGTCGCTCGAGCATGCGCCGGACATCAGAGCGAGCGTCGCGCCAACCAGGCCACAAATAATGCCGTGTGGAAATTTACTCATCGGGTCCTCGGGTCTCGAGCCAGCTCAGCGCGTCAGCCTCGTCGAGGAATACTCGCGTGGGCAGCTGATCTTGCTGGATGTAGCGCTGAGCCTGTGCTGCACCGACCTCGGTCCTCAGCAACACCGCGACCCTGGCAAAGCCGCGGATCAGGCGCAGACGCCAGTGCCTGAACGCAGCCTCGAACTCCGGCTCACTACGCCCCTGCACGTTTCGCATGTCGAGCAGGAGCGCGTGGCTCGAGCGATCTACGCTGGCGAGCTGATGGTCTATCTCGTCGAGCACGCGCACGAGCTCGGACACGCTCCCGTACGGCACCGGGTTACGGATCACGCGCAAGACACGCGTCCCAGGTTCCGGCACGACATAGACTCCAGGCTCTTGCTCCACTTCGTTGATTGGTTACCGAACCAGCGCCCAGCGACAAGCGGCCGTGAATCTTCGGTCGGGGTAGGTGAATGTAGTATAGTGTGCGCAGAGGAGGCCGACGTGAGTCAAAAGTTAGCAAATTCAGTGGGTTATCGGCGCGGCGTGCGTCATGAGGTTGAGTTCCCCTGTGAGCTGATCACCACTCACAGCGATGATCCGATGCTGATCTGGGCGACTGATCTGAGCCACGTTGGAGCCTGGCTCGAGACCCGAGAGCCCTTGCGCCGGGGTGACGAAGTGGTGCTTTGCTTCCAGCCCCTGGTGGGGTGGGAGGCTGGCGAGGTGCATGTCTTCGCTCAAGTTCAACGCATCGAGCGTCGCCGCAAGCCACGGGCACCCGCGCTGGGTATGGCCTTGGAGTTCGCGGATCTCAGCGGCGCAGAAGCCGAGGCCTTGAGGACCTGGCTCGCCCCGCGACCTCGCAAGCCATTCCAGGCGAGTTCGGGCTTGCGTAGCCTGGCGCCGTTGCTTCACTAGCGGTCCCCCTGAGGGTCGCGCCGCGACCTTCGCCTGGCTTCTGCGTCTGCTTGGTCGCAGGGGCCTTTGCTTTTGCTCTGCCAAGTCGCGCCTTCCGACCATGAGAATCAACTGGTTCCCCGGGCATATGAACAAGGCCCGGCGCGAGATGCGCACGGCCATGCGGCGCACGGACGTCGTGGTCGAGGTGCTCGACGCTCGTCTGCCACGCTCCAGCCGCAATCCAATGCTGGAGCGGCTCGCAGGTCGGGTCCCGGTGGTCCGCGTGCTGGCGAAGAGTGATCTGGCTGACCCTCGTCAGACCGCCGCCTGGCTCGAGCAGTTCGAGGCGCAGGGGAAGCCGGCGCTGGCGATCGTCGGTAGCCGCAAGAGCGACGCTGCTCGCGTCCTCGGCGCCTGTCGTGCGTTCGCTTTGCCGCGGAGAAAATTGGGGCGCCCGACGTACGCGATGGTCGTCGGGATCCCCAATGTCGGCAAGAGCACGCTCATGAACAGCCTGGCTGGGCGCAAGGTGGCGGCGGTGGAAGACCGACCCGCGGTGACTCAGCGTCAGCAACAGACGGAAGCCAGCGATGACGTCCTGATCATGGACACCCCCGGTGTGCTCTGGCCGCGCCTCGACGACCAGGAGGGAGCTACGCGGCTCGCGCTGAGTGGAGCGATTCGCGAAGCCGTGATCGAAGTGGAGAGCATCGCTCGCTACGGCCTCGGGATTCTCGCAGAGCGTTACCCTGAGGAACTACGCTCACGCTACGAAATCGACCCCGAGCAAGCCCGCACCTCTGAAGGTCAGCAGCTGGTTCGAGGGAGTTCGGGGGAGAGGGGAACTCAGCGCGCGCCGAGCGCCCCTGGCGCCGAAGGCGAGGGTGAGGACGAGACCAGCCTCGATTTGCTTGGTGCCTTCGATGTTGTCGGGGCCTTCGAGCGCCAACGCGGGTTCGACACCTTCTTGCTCCTGGAGCAGCTCGGCAAGCGCCGAGGTTGCCTGCTCAAGGGAGGTGACATCGATCGCGAGAAGGCCGCCAGGGTGTTCCTGCAGGACTTACGGCACGGCAGGCTCGGTGCGATCAGCCTCGACTGGCCAGATGAGCCCAGGCTGCGCTTGCCCAAGCCTCCTGAGCGGGTGTTGAAGGGGCGAGCGGCGGCTTTCGCGAGCGCGCCGCAGGACGGCGTCGAACCGAAAGAATCGAAACCGCGAGGAAAGAAGCTGGGCAAACGCACCAGCGCAAAGGCAGGAACTCGCGGTGCCAGCGCTGCTGCCAAGGGCGGCCGTAAGGCGGGCCCCGGTGAGCGTGGACGCACCTCACCCCCCAAGAAGGCGGCGGCTCAGAAGGCTGCGGGCGCCGTGCCCGATGCGAAGAATCGTCCGGCCAAATCCAAGGTCAAGCCGCGTCTCTCGCTGAAGAAACGTGCCGGTAGCGGACGCTAGCGGCGTCCAGCCTGCACGGCTCAGTAGCTGCGTGGTTCGAGGCTCGGCTGCCAGGCGCCCGGGGTCGCCGCGCCGGAGTAGGCACCACGGCGGGTGAAGTCCCGAGTGTCGTCGTCGAAGTCCAGGGTTGCGTCAATGCCGGACGGAAATAGCGAAGCTGGAATTTTCGTGCCGCTGAGTGCATTGCCCTGGGGATGTAAGTCAAGCTGCGGGAGGCTGAGGTCGCTTGCGCCAACGAAGGCCTGAGCCGCTTCACTGAGGCTGCCTTCGACGTTGTCCTGGGCTGCGCCAACGGAATACGGCTGGGGCCCGAAGCTCGCGTTGCCAATCGCCGTTTGAGTGAACGCGCTGTCCCCGCCGGTGATGCGTAGCCCAACGCCGTTGGTGACGAACGTGTTGAAGAACACATCCACCTGACGTGGCGTGGCGTTGTGGGGCTGAATCGTCACGCCACCGCCACTCGGGTTCACGAACAGGTTGTCGAAGACGACCAGGTTCCCCTCCGCCTGGAAGAGCATTTCCGTGGGGTTGTCGTAAAAGAAGTTGGAGTACACGATGAAGCGGTCCGTGTATCCGGTACCGCTCGTCGGCTGGTGCCCAAGCAGGAGATTGGGTCGCGCGCTCGCGCCGCTAGAGCTCTCGCCGCCCTTGCTGAACACGTTGTATCGAATGAGCGTTTCCGCGCCGTCGGGTACGTCGCTGGGGCGCGAAGTCTGATGTTTGATTTGCATCGAGTAACCGATCGTCTGGCTGACGCTGTTGAACTCGATCACCCCAGCGTAGAAAGGCAGCGTGCCGTCGGAGTTACCGAGGTAGAGGCCAGTGCCAGCGTCGGCGATGCGATTGCCGCGTATCACCCAGTGATGCGCTGGTGTCTTGCTTGAGATCCCGACGATCTGCTGGTCAGCCGCGAATCCGGAGAGGTCGAGGTTTTCTATGAGGATATGGTGGACAGGATCGCCACCCTGGGAGGCCACCCCGAATCCTGCCTTGCCGTCCCCGCTCAGCACTAGGTTGCGGATCTTGATATAGCTTGCGCCATATAGGGCAACCAGGTTGAAGGCATCACTACCCAAGACACGCGATCCTCCCCCGCTCGCGCCTTGGACGACGATGCACTTGCCGGGCTCCCCAGAGACGCGAATGGGCAATCCGCGGCCGTACTCGCCTGGCTCGAGCGTCAGTACGTCGCCCGCCACGAGGTCATCGAGCACGTCCCGGTAGTCGTCTGGGCCGGCGGTGCGTGCGCGGCCGTTTGCCTCACAGTCCTCCCACGCTTGCGGCGCCCAACCGCCATGGGTTCCGCCGCTTCCTCCGCTGGAGTGACCTCCGGCGCTCGAACCGGCACTGCCCGAGGTCCCGGCGCTCGCGCTGCCTCCGGAGCCGCCGCCCGCGCCGGTCCCCGCGTGGCCTCCCTGGCCAGCACCTGCTTGATTTTCCGTATTGGAAGCCGAGTTCGAGGAGCAGCCAACGCAGCTCAACAGCGTCACCACGAACCCAATCGATAATCGCTCGCGTTTCATCCTGAGTCGCTCCGAGTAGAAAAGTAACGCGGCCCCACGCAGAAACGTACACGCTTCGCGGCGTCGTTTCGTCAAGCGCGTGAGATTGGTGGCCAGTTGCGCCGAAGCTGAGCGCTCAGCTGGGGCGTTGCTGCTACAACCGGGCGTGCATGGGGAGAACGCCCCCTGGGGAGGACAGGTGCGCTGGTTGCGCACAGCGCGTTGCTCGAGTGCTGCGGAACGCGGGCCAGCGTAACGCTGTCGTGTTACTACTAGGCCCCTTGAGGTTTGGCGCTTGATTCAACCCGGAAGGACAGACGGACTGCGTCCCCCGCACAGTCCACTGAGCCCTCGAGAGTACGCAGTGGGCGACGCCGCTGGTATTCTCGGGGTCGATCGCGCGTGCGCGGCGGCGGGCGAGGGGATGGTGCTGGATGCCGAGCAGCTCGAGCACGACCTCGACGCGATTCACGACCGCTCCATGCCGAGCGAGCTCGGGAGGGTGTTCGTCGCCAGTGATGAAAGCGGACATGTTGCGGGATATGCTTCCGCT
>JAUILJ010001068.1 GCA_030433055.1 Polyangia bacterium | reverse complement strand
CCGAGCTGTTGTTGAACGCGGCCGAGCAGGCGGGGGTGAGACGCGCCGTCGTCGTCTCTTCGAACTCACCCATCGGCTGCAACGCCTCGCCCGAGGCGCTCTTCGATGAGCAGACGCCGTTCAATCCTTACATGGGATACGGGCGTTCGAAGATGCTCATGGAGCAAGCGACCGAGCGAGTGCAAGCCCGGGGCAAGCTGGAGACGGTGTTGGTGCGTCCGCCCTGGTTCTATGGCCCGTTCCAGCCCCCTCGGCAGACGCTGTTCTTCGAGATGATCCAGCGCGGGCGGGTGCCCATCGTCGGCAGCGGACAGAACCTGCGGTCGATGGTGTACATCGACAACCTGTGCCAGGGACTACTCCGGGCAGCGCTGGTTCCTCACGCAAACGGACAGGTCTACTGGATCGCGGATGCCCAGCCGTATTCGATGAACCAGGTCGTGGACACGGTAGAGCGCCTGCTCGAGGCCGACTTTGGCTTCGAAGTCGCCCACAAGCGGCTGCGGCTGCCCGGCATCGTCGGGAGCGTGGCAACGCTGGTCGACGGGGCCTTGCAACGGGCTGGTCTCTACCAGCAGAAGCTCCACGTACTGGGTGAGATGAACAAGCACATCGCGTGTTCCATCGCGAAGGCGCGCCGCGATCTAGGCTACGCCCCGACGATCGCCCTGGAAGAGGGCATGCGCCGCAGCATCCAGTATTGTATCGATCAAGGGCTGCTCAGGCCCTGAACCTAGAACTCCAATGACCGCCCCGCATACCGACGCCCACGCGAACGAGCGCGGCGCAGTTGCCCCATCGAAGGGGCGGCGGGTGGTGTTCGTTCTCGCGGGGCTGCTCTCGAGCGCTGCGTTCATGCTGCTGGCGATCCGGCGCCTGTCCTGGAGTGACGTGGGGCACGCCTTCGCCCACGCCGGGCTCTGGCCGTGGTTGCCGCTGGGCGTGCTCAGCTACCTGGCTGGTCACGTGGTGCGAGGCGTGCGTTGCCGGCGGCTGGCCAGTGGCGAGGCGCGCCTCACGCGCACCACGGCGACCAACATCGTGGTGCTGGGCTATGCCGTGAACAACATCCTCCCGGCGCGCCTGGGAGAGCTCGCGCGAGCCGCGATGCTGTCCGAGCGCACTGGACTGCCTTTTGCCCAGGGGCTCAGCATCACCTTCCTCGAGCGCATCCTGGACGGCTTGATCATGCTGGGCCTGCTGGCGGTGGCGTTCTTCAGCCTCCCGGATGCTCCCCAGCACGGCTGGGTCAGTACGACGCTCGAGCTCGCGGCGGGAGTGTTTTCCCTGGCGCTGCTCGGCGTGCTGGCCGCCGTGTTGGCGCCGAGCTTGATCTTGCGCTGGACGAGTCGTTGCGCCCATTTCATTGCCCCACGGATTCATGATCGCATCGTCCGTGTCGTCGATCATGCCGTGCGCGGGGTAGCTTACCTGCGGGATCCGCGGGCCGCGCTGGGTATCGCGTGGCTCAGCCTGCTGGTCTGGTTGTGCGAGGCGGGGCTGTTTCTTTGCCTGCTGCCAGCCTTTCGGCTGCCGTTCGATCCCCGCCTCGCGCTGCTGGCGATGACGGTGACCAACCTTGGGATTTTGGTGCCGTCGAGCCCAGGTTTCATCGGGCCGTTCCACTTCTTCTGCATGCGAGCCCTCACTGCGGTCGGCGTGAGTGAGGCAACCGGCTTCAGCTACGCGGCGCTGGTGCACCTGGCGTTCTACGTCCCCATCACGCTGTGGGGCGTGGGCATCGTGGTCGCTTACGGATTCAGGCTCGGATCCAACTTGGACGCCCAGAAGAGCGCGTCCCCGCTGGGCCTGCTCAACCCCGATCAGCAGTTCTTGCCCCCTGGAGCGGCTCCAGATCCGGAGCCTGATGCGATCACCCTCGCGCTCTGCGAGGCGTTGATCCCCGAGGAAGTGTGCGAGCTCTCGGACGCGGAGGCCGTGGTGGCTGAATGCGCGCGCTTCACCGCAGGGCAGCTCGCCGCGCTGCC
>JAUILJ010000196.1 GCA_030433055.1 Polyangia bacterium | reverse complement strand
ATGTTCGCGAATCATCGGACGTTCCAGTTCTCGTCCTCAGCGCCCAAGACGAGACACACGTCAAGGTTCGCGCCTTGCAGTTGGGGGGCTCTTCGTCTCCCTCGTCTAGGGCTTCGTCTTGTTCGTCTCCCTCGTCTAGGGTTTCGTCTTGTTCGTCTCCCTCGTCTAGGGCTTCGTCTTGTTCGTCTCCCTCGTCTAGGGCTTCGTCTTGTTCGTCTTCTTCTGACCCGCGCGTGCGTCCACGCGCCTTGGCCTTGGCCCCTCTGACCGCAGCCTCCATCAGCACGTCTTCGACCTGATCTCGGGCCTCGGCGGGCAGATCGGCGAGCTCTGCTTCGGTGTCCTTGTCGTAGACCAACCGCGCCTCCGGGTCCGCTTCCAGCAGCTTGAGCTTGAACAGCTGCTCCGCGTTCTTGCGGGACTCGGACTCCACGTTGCTGAGTTGCTGGAGCAAGCGCTTGGCCTCAGCCCGGTACCTCGCGGAAAGATCCTTGTAGTCCGCGTCGCTGATCTTGCCGATGTTGTGCTCGAACTCCAGGTCCTTCAAGGCGCGAAGAATGGCCCGCTTCTGTTCCAGCTCGGCGCTGGGGGCCGCGAGGCTCAGCGCTTCGTCGAGGTTCAGATCGGCCTCACCCGTGAGGCTCTGCACCGACGCCCAGAAGGTCGAGATGACCAACAGCAAGAAGGCGCCCGCCAGCAGCAACAGCGCTGTGCCGACGCCCGAATAGGCGCCGACACCAACCGCCGCGACCACGATGATGGGCACGGCCCAGCTCTTGTGGCGGTTGGCGGTATCGAACAACTCGTCCAGCTTGGTGGCCGGCGCAGGGTTTGGATCGACCACGGTCTTGGTGCGGGCCGAGCGGTACTCGCGCGTCCGCTCGGCTTCCTTCAGCTTGTCTTGGAGCTTGGCCTTTGGAGTCGAAGGATCGGTGGACTGCTGGCCCGAGCGCGAGCGCTTGGACCCCTTCTTCGACACGGCCTTGCCTTGCTTACCGGTCTTCGAGCCGGACTTGGCCTTGCCAGCAGGTTTGGGGGGAGACTCTTCGCGTTGACTCATGCGGCGCTCAGGCGGGCTTCTGCGAGCCGCTGCGCTGGGTGGCGCTGCGGCGCCGTCGATATACACCGAGGGCGGTGCCGACGCCCAGCACCAGACCACCGGCGCTCGCCCCGAGCATCTGCCAGGGCCACCTCGAGAGCTCGGGCATCTCGCTCGGAGCCTGCACGCTTGGCGGGCCTCGCGCCGTGACGGTGTGCGCCGAAGCAGTCGCCGGGGCCGCCGCGAACATCACCGCGAACATCAGCCCCGTCGCCGCCCCCACGGCCACACGTGCGTAGCTCAAGACGGTGGCCTCGCTGAGGCTCACATCCGGCCACAGGCTCGTGATGGCCCCGATGATCAGGATCCCCACCCCGAGCCAAATCCAGCTCACCATGGGGTTCACGTGCAGGTGAAAGGTCGCGCGCTTGGTGCTTGGATCTGCTGACCCCAGGATTGAGTAAAAATCTGCGCGGAAACCGCGAAGGATGCTCACCTCGGTCGTTGGCATGCCGCCCTTGCGGTAGATGAACTTCGCGGGGCTGGCCTCACCGACCAGCGTACGGGTGCCCTCGCTCGAGACGTGGCTCACCAGCATGTCCGCGAAGATCATGCGCTTGGTGGTGTCCACTTCCATGCGCGGCCCCTTGTACTGCACCTCGAAGTCGCGCAGCTGGTAGGTCTGCCCCGGCATCAGGCTGACTTCCTTGTCAGCGCCCCACGAGCGCCCGACGAAGCCCATGAACATGAAGATGATGCCCAGGTGAACCACGTATCCGCCGTAGCGGCGCCGGTTCTTGCTCACCAACCGGAGCAGCGCGGTGAACCAGCCCTCCTTCGTGTTGCGCATGCGGGCGGCGGTGCCGCGCTGGAACTCCTGCACGATCACCGTGAGATTGAAGGCGCTGAGCGACACGATCAGCAGCGGGACCACCATGCCGAAGTAGCGCAGCGCGGGGCCGTACCAGGCCTCCACGTAGAACACGTCCTGCTCGACGATCGCCGGATAGCCGAGCCGCGCGCCGATGAAGAAGTGCAGCACGCCGGCGAGGACGCCCACCGCCGTCGGGATCGTCGCGGCCTTGATCAGCGCCTCCCCGGTGGTCTTGCGCCACCCGAGCAGCGGCGCGACGCCCATCAGCAGGAACACCGCGATGCCCATCGGGGCGAGCCAGCGGTTGTAGAACGGGGCACCGACACTCACCGACTCCTTGTAAATCCACTCGCTGATCTTCGGGTACAGGGTGGTGATTGCGATGAACACCATGATCGCCAGGAACGCCCAGTTGTTCAGCACGAAGGCGGCTTCACGGCTGGCCACGGACTCGATGTGCGCCTCGCTCAACAGCTTCGGGATGCGCAGGATGATTAGCACCGTGCTCACCAGGAAGATGAAGACCATGAAGTAGACGAAGAAGATGCCGATCTCGCTCTGTGCGAACGAGTGCACGCTCGCGATGAGCCCCGAGCGGGTCAGGAACGTGCCGAAGATCGTCAGGAAGAACGTGAGGCAAATCAGGAACAAATTCCAGATCTTGAACATCACGCGCCGCTCTTGGATCATGGTCGAGTGCAGATAGGCGCTCGCTGTCCACCACGGCAGGCAGGCGGCGTTCTCCACCGGGTCCCACGCCCAGTAGCCACCCCAGCCGAGCTCCTCGTAGGCCCACAGCATGCCGAGCGCGTTGCCGATGCTGAGGAACAACCAGGCGAACAGCATCCATTTCCGCGCGGCATTGATCCACTCGTTGTCGAGGCGCCCCGTCACCAGCGCCGCCATGGCGAACGCGAACGGGACCGAGCAGCCGACGAAACCGATGTAGAGGCTCGGCGGGTGGATGATCATGTAGAAGTTCTGGAGCAGCGGGTTCAGGCCCTCGCCGTCCAGCTTGCCGCCACCGATCGCCACCTCGAAGGGGTTGGCGGCGAACAGCATCAAGATGCCAAAGAAGCTGATGATCACCATCAAGGTGGCGATCACGTAGGGCTGCAGTGCGCGGTATTTTCCACGCAGCCAAGCCACACAGCTGGAGGTGTAGATGGCCAACAGGAACGACCACCACAGCAACGACCCGTCCTGCCCGCCCCACAGCGCGGTCAGCAGATACGGATCGGTCATCGACCGATCCGAGTAGCGCGCCACGTATCTGATGCGGAAATCGTGGGTGATGAAGGCGTAGGCCAGCAGCAAGACCCCGAGGCCAATCAAGGCGCAGGTGCCGTACGCGCCCCACCGGGCGGCGCTGAGCAGCCTCGGGTTTCCGCGCGCAGAGGTGATGGAAACCGCGAAGGTGTACGCAGCTGCCACCAGCACGGCGTAAAGGACTCCGGTGCCGAACTCAGGTAGTGTCTCCCACATGACGTAGGGGCACTCTACCTCGAATCGCCAGCCAAGCCTGAACCCTGGACACGAAAGCGCGTCGGCGCTTTGTCGCAGGGGGTGAGACCACCAAAAGGTCCGCGATGTGGGGTGGGGCGTCTACGTAGAAACGCTGCTTACGAGGCGTCGCTGTTCAGCTGGTTGAGCTGGGCTTTCGCCTTGCCCAGCTGCTCGTTCATCTGATTGAGCGCATCTTGTGCGGCAGTCGCGTTGTCTGCGGCCCCCAGCTTGCGCAGGCCGCCCTTGAGCCGATTCAGGCTGCTTCCGAACTCCAGCGCGCGCGCGAGCTTGCGCTTCGCCTTCGCCTTGCGCAGCTGACGGATGTCTTTGGTCAGCTGCTTACGCACCAGCTTGAGGTCCGTGATGGCTGCCTTGGCTGCCTCGGCGCAGCCCACCGCTTCGTCCCCCAGCTTGCAGGGGACGCCGCTGGCGTCGATGGATGCGATGGTCTTGCTGAGCTGCGCGAAGCGTGCGCTCAAGGGAGACTCGGCAGGCGCTTCCGCAGCGGGCTTCTCGTCCGCGGCAAACGCGGGTGTCGCGGCACCGAAGGTCAGGAACGCCGCAAGTAGCGCCACGCGGCGGCTCTTGCCGAGCCAACCAGCGCGAGCGAAACGCAAATGTTCATCAACTTCAGCCATAGCCGTCCCTAGTTTACGCGGGGGAGCCCGGTGCCTCCCTCGAAAAGTCCCACAAGGCCTCCGCCCGGTGCTCCTCACCCCCGAAAACATTGGGGAATTCTCCGGAGCCTGAGCCGGCAGGTGCCGTGCGTGGGCTTCAGTAAGTGGATCGGAGGGGGATTGGGGTGAGGTCAGGCGAACAGCGCCGAGCCTGCTGTACCGGCAGCGCTCAGTCTTCGCCGACCACCGTGCCGACGTCTTCGCCCTTGGCGACGGCGCGGATGTTCCCGGGCTGCATCTTGAACACCCGGATCGGCATACCGTTCTCACGGCAGAGCGTGACGGCAGTGGAGTCCATCACCGCGAGGTGAGCCGAGAGGAACTTGTCGTAGCTGACCTGGTGGTACATCTTCGCGTCGTCGTGCTTGCGCGGATCGCGGTCGTAGATGCCGTCGACCTTGGTCGCCTTGAACAGCGCATCGGCGCGGATTTCCATGGCGCGCAGCGCGGCGGCCGTATCCGTGGAGAAATAAGGGTTGCCGGTGCCTGCGGCGAACACCACCACGTAGCCGCGCTCCAGGTGGCGGATCGCTCGGCGCCGGATGTAGGGCTCAGCGACGTCGCGGATCTCCAGGGCGGTCATCACGCGGGTCTTCGCGCCGCTGTTCTCGAGGGCGTCTTGCAGCGCGAGTGAGTTGATCACCGTCGCCAACATGCCCATGTAGTCGCTCTGGGCGCGATCCATGCCTTCGCTGGCGCCCTTCAGGCCGCGGAAGATGTTGCCACCTCCGACCACCAGCCCGAGCTGAACGCCGGTCTTCGCGACTTCTGCGATCTCTTTCGCGGTGTTCTTGAGGGTGGCGGTGTCGATGCCGAAGCCACCTTCCTTCCCACAGAGCGCCTCACCGCTCAGCTTGAGGACGATTCGACGGTACTTGAGATCTCCAGAGTCGCTCACGAGCCGCTGTCTACTCACGTGAACTTGGGCGCGCAACCATCGGGGTGTCGGCGCGCGCGTTTCCCTTCGAGCAGCCGCGGAACCTGGCGGAATCTTGCAGTCTGCCGAGCGGCGCCGCCCTGGCGCGCCCCGGCGCAGCGTAGTATCCCCGCGACTCATGCGCGTCGCCCCTCCGCTTCGTCCCCAGTGCCGAGTTCCGTCGCCACGCGCCCATCGCGTCTTGCGCCAGGCGCTGCTCGCTGCGCTGGCTTGCGCGGCGCTCGCTGGCTGCAGTGGGTGCGACGAGAGCAACGGAGGACAGGTGCCATCGGCGTCCGCGAGCAGCGGTCCGCTGCCGCCCGAGCTGGCCTCCAAGGTACTGGCCAAGGTCGGCGATCGGGAGATCACTCTGGGTGAGTACGCAGCGACGCTGGAGCGCATGGATCAGTTCGAGCGCCTCCGCTATCAGTCACCCGACCGGCGCAAGCAGCTGCTCGACGAGATGATTCAAGTCGAGCTCCTGGCTCAGGAGGCCGAGCGTCGGGGCCTGGACAAGCGCCCGGAGACCCAGGAGCGCATCCGCATCATCTTGCGCAACGAGGTGATGAAGAAGCTTCGCCGTGAAGTGCCCGGGCCCGAGTCGGTGACCGAGGCGGACGCGCGCAAGTACTACGAGCAGCACCGTGACGACTTCCGGGAGCCCGAGCGGCGTCGTGTGGCCGTGATCGTGCTGGGCGATCAGGCCAAGGCCAAGACGCTGCTTGGGCAGGCCGTGAAGGCAACGCCCATGCAGTGGGGCAAGCTCGTGATGGAGCAGTCCTTGGAGAAGCCCCCGACGCCCTCGCCCACCGCCCCCCTCGAGCTCGCGGGCGATCTCGGCATCGTTTCTGCGCCTGGGGTGGAGCGCGGGGCGAACCAGCGCGTGCCGAAGGCTGTGCGCGAGGCCGTGTTCAAGATCGCCAAGGTGGGCGAGGTGTACGACGGCGTGGTGGAAGGCGACGGGAAGTTCTACATCGTGCGGCTGATCGGCAAGACCGACGCGCGGGATCGCCCCTTCAAGGAGGCTGAGCGCAGCATCCGGGTCTCGCTGGTGCAGGAGAAGATCCGCGCGGCAGAGGAGAAGCTCGAGCAGGAGCTGCGCAAGAAGTACCCCGTGAAGATCGACGACAAGGCCCTGGAGAAGGTGAAGCTCCCCGATGAGCAGGCACCGGCGAACGCTCCGACGCCCGCACCATCCGGTTCCACAGGGAATTGAGCATGCAGCTTCGGGTCGAAACGGCATCGCCCTGGGACTGGCGCTGGCAGCTGCGCAACTCGATCTCCAGCGTCGAGCAGCTGGCTGAGCGACTGAGCCTCACCCCAGGGGAGCAGCAAGGCGCTGAGCGCGCCGCAGCTCAGGGCTTCCCCATCGGGATCACGCCCTACTACTTCGGCTTGGTCGACCCCAGCGACCCGAGCTGTCCGATCCGGCGCCAGGTGGTGCCTGACGAAGCGGAAGCTCGAGAGGTGCCCGGGGATCTTCGGGACCCGCTGGGCGAGGAGGCTCACTCACCCGCACCAGAGCTGGTGCAACGCTATCCTGATCGCGCGCTGCTGCTGGTCACCGATCAGTGCGCCGTGTACTGCCGCTTCTGTACCCGCAGCCGCATGGTGGGTGCGGGTGAGGGTCCACGACCCGATCAACGCCTGGAGCCGGCGCTCGAGTACCTGCGGAGCCACCCCGAGGTGCGCGACGTCATCCTCAGCGGCGGTGACCTGCTGAGCATGGCGACGAGCCGCGTGCGTCGGGTGGTGGAGTCGGTGCGGGCGATCTCCAGCGTGGAGACGATTCGCCTGGCGACGCGAGTGCCCGTGGTGCTGCCCATGCGCATCGACGACGAGCTGCTCGCGGCGCTCCGACCGTTTCATCCGCTCTGGGTGATGACCCACTTCAATCACCCCAAAGAGCTCACCTCCGAGGCGCGGGCCGCGCTCAATCGCCTGGCAGATGCTGGCTTTCCGGTGATGAACCAGAGCGTGCTCCTGCGTGGTGTGAATGACCGTGCGGAAACTCTCGAGGCGCTGTTTCGCGGCCTGATCCGCGAGCGCGCGCGGCCCTACTACTTGCTCCAGGCGGATCCGGTGCGCGGTACCGGGCACCTGCGGACGCCGCTCGACGTCGGCTTGGGCATCATGGATCAGCTGCAGGGGCGCCTGACCGGCATCGCGATGCCGAAATTCATCGTCGACACGCCTGGAGGCATGGGCAAAGTGCCCGTGCTCCCCGAGTGGGTCGTGAGCCGGCGTGCGGCGACGGACACCGCCCCGGGCTCGACCACGCTGCGCACCTGGCGTGGCGTCGAGGTGGACTACATCGATCCGCCCGTTTGAAGCTGGCGTGTGCTACCGATGTGCCATGGCGCATCGAGGCTGGGTGTGCGCGGCGCTGCTGATCAGCTTCGCTGCGGTCGCTTGTGGTGACGGAGAGTCCAGTGGTGGATCCGCCGGGCAAACGTCCGGGACGGCCGGCTCGACCAGCTCCGCTGGTGGAGGTCACACGGCAGGTGCCGGTGGCGTCGCGGGGAACGGTCCAGCTGGCGCGGGCGGTTCCTCCACCGGGGGAGCCAGCGGCTCAGCGGGAATGGGTGGCTCGGTGGCCGTCGGTGGCTCAGTGGGCGTCGGCGGAAGCGCGGGGGCAGCTGGAGCGCCCGCGGTCGGCCACCCAGAGCTGTTCAGTGACTCCGTATTCGAGATGGACTTCTCCCAGGGTGACCACGGCCGTTTCCGTGCGAATGCGGGTGCGTGGCAGGACTTTGCAGCCTGGGACCAGCCCGGGCAAAACGGGAGCTGGCGCAACGCGGGCGTCTCGGTGCAGACCACGGACGTAGTGCGAACGCAGCTCGTCTCCGACGCGCTCGGGTCCGGCCGCGTGCTACGGACCTTCATTCAAGCTGGAGATGAGTGGAAGAGCTCGGCGACGTACCCACGCACCGAGCTGACGAGTGAGTACACCGCAGACGTGGCGTTCAACAGTGAGTGGCGCCTCGAGCTGCCCTTCTACGCCTCAGGTGACATCAGCTCCGACGGCACGAGCATCATCGCCTTTCAGTTCCACCACAACGGCCTCACTGGCTCGCCCCCGTTTGGCTTCAGCTTGAGTGGGGGCGAGCTGCGGTTGTACCTCGAGGAGACACCGGAGGGACCCAACGAGCCCACGTCGATCTTCCCGCTGCAAGCCAACGAGCGAGTGGAGTTGGTCGTGGAGGTGAAGTTCGGGTACCCGGCGGACGGTGCCTACTTTCGGCTGTGGGCCAACGGCGCCCAGTACGTGGACATCACGGACAAGCTGATCGGCTACCCCGACCGCGAGGCGAACGCTGGCTACTGGAAGTTTTGTTCCCTGTATGACTGGGGTAATCGCGTCGAGGGTTCGCGCAGCGTGTACTCGGGTCCCATCGTCAAGCTGCTCAGGCGGCCCTAGTGAGGCGATTCGCTGAACAAGTCGATGCAGGGTTTCCTCGTCTCAATAGACGCGCGAAGGCGAAAAACTCGCTCGCCCACACCCCCTGGGGGTGAGCGAGTTTTGTCGCGAACTACGGAGACAGGACTGCGTGCTGATCAGCCCGTCGCAGCGCATCGGGTGTTGCAGGACGCCTCTGCGGTTCCCACGTCGGTGCTTCATGGCGCGCTCGTTCCGAGGTCGGGCGCTGTCGTTTCAGCTCCTGACTCATCGGGCGCTGACTCGTCGGGCGCTGACTCGTCGGGCGCTGACTCGTCGGGTGGAGGTGCGCTGCTCGGCGCCGGTGGCAATTCCGGTGGCTGCGGCTTCAGCCCGGGCAAGTGCCGCTGGGGTTTACCGTCCACCAGGACATCGACGTCGGACTCCGCTGGGACCCGGGCGCTCGCCTCGCCTTCCAGGTTGGTGATGATCTGGCCCCGCTGGCCGTCCTCGGTGATCAGGGTGATCTCGCGGCCGGGACTGGCCTCGAAGCCGCACAATTGCTTGCGCTTGTGCTTGGAGGTCTCCGAGAGCACTTGCTCCTCGCGCTTGGTGCGGAAATCGGTCGCGTCCACCACGGTGGCGATCGCGCCCCCAACCAGCAACGGTAGACCGAGGGCCTTGTTGAAGCTGCAGTCTGGCGCCTGCTCCGCGGGACAGGTAGCCAGCGAGGTGAGCCCGATCGCCGTGATGACCACCTCGGTGATGAACATGCCCCGGGCCGGATGCCCCTTTTCCTCGCGGATCGAGACGTAGCGATCCAGCTCCGACTCCCGGCAGTAGGTGGCGTTGCCTAGACGGAGCAACACGCGGTCGCCCTCGCGCTTCACGTGCAGCTGGGGCTCAGTGTAGTCGGTGCGGGCGGTGAGCTTGCGATGCTCGGTGTGCACGTGCAGTGTCGTTTGGCGGGGAGCACACGCGACCGCGCAGAGCAAACACCCTAACCCCTTAACCCCCGAGGAAAGCCAGCCCACGCCTGAGACGATGCAAGTTAGAGGCCGCGCTTCGCTTCGCGCCAGAGCCAAGCTACGACCCCGCGGTCTCCGCCCCGTTGCGCTCGACCCCAGGTTCCGCGAGGTCTCAAGGGCGGAGGCTTCTCGCATGCATCAGGGGGCTGGCCCGGCGCGACGCGGCGGGAAGGCGCCGTCCCCTGCTGCCGAGAGCCAGCGGGTAGGTAAGAGCGCACCGCTCAGGTGGTGTTGCCGAGATTCACGTCTGCTCCTGGGGGTGTGACAGGAAAATCACGCCGGGGTGTAAGGTGCCAGGAGCCGCCACGTTGAGCCCACATGTCGACGTGGAGTGAACCGCGCAGCCTCAGCTGGCTGACCTGCGCGTGCATGATGCTGGTCCTGAGCGCCGGGTGCAGCATGAACGACGAAGCCCGTGCCTCAGGCGCGGTCACCCAGACCGTTTCAGCGCCGGCGGACGACGCGAAACAGCAGGTGACCAAGAGCGGCGCCGTCGCTTCCCGCAAGGTGATCCGCAAGGCGGAGCTCGAGCTACAGGTGAAATCCCTCGCCGACGCGCAGCGCACCGCAACCGATGTGGCCAAGAGATATGGCGGCTATGTCGTCAGCTCGGAGCGACGGGGAACGGACAGCGCCCGCGACCAACACCTCAGGGTCGTCCTGAAGGTGAAGGCGGACGACCTGGACACCGCGCTCAACGACCTGCGCGCCATCAAGCAAGGCGAATCGAGCGAACGCATTTCCAGCGAGGACGTCACCGATGAGTGGATCGACCTCGAGGCGCGGCTCAAGACGCAGAAAGCCTTGGAGACGCAGTACCTCGAGATCCTCAAGGGGGCGAGCAAGGTGGAAGACCTGCTCGCCGTTCAGAAGCAGCTCTCAGAAGTCCGCGCGGAAATAGAGAAGATGGAGAGCCGCAAGCGCTTCCTGGACAAATCGGTGAGCTTGTCGACGGTGACCGTCGACTTCGAGCAACCCGCGCCGGTGGTGCGCGCCTCCTTCGTGGCGATCGGAGACGGCTTCAAGCAGGCGGGTGCAGACGTGTTGAACGTCGGGGGCGCGACGCTGGTGCTGCTCATGCGGTTGATCGGCGTGATGATCCCGATGGTGCTCCTGGTGTTCCTGCCAGGCTTCTACGTCGGGCGCTGGTTCCTGCGTCGGGTGGGTGCGCTGAAGCTGCCGGTCAAGGCCGAGGCGAAGTAGCTACAGGTCGAGGATCGAGATCC
>JAUILJ010001067.1 GCA_030433055.1 Polyangia bacterium | reverse complement strand
CGGGCGCGCCGTGGTGGGGCCGGTCCATTCGATCGAGAAAGGCCTCCGCGGTCGAGCCGTGGGGCGGGCTCGCGCCGTGACCGAAATGCGAGATGACCAGGTCGTAATCGTGGGTGGCGAGCCGAGCCAGCGCGTCGTGGACCGTGGAGGTCTGATCGATCCCCGGAAGCTCCTCGGTGACGTAGCGGTTATTCTCCGGCGCCGGATCGAGCCAGAGGATCCTGCGTCCGCGTGCGACTCGGGCGAGTCGTGCCACCGGTGACGTCTGCTTGGCGAGGCGGGCGAGCAGCTCGTCGAACGCGGCGTGGTCACCTTTGGGTGCGTCGTAGCTCACCACCCGTAGGCCCTCGTGACGCTCGAGGAAGCGGCGTCGCGCGTCGGTGACGTTGGGCATCAGGGTGAACGCGGTCGGCAACGGCGTCTGCGAGCGCGTCTCGTCGTCGTGCCCGAACAGCGTGAGGACCTCGGAGCGCAGCTCGTTGACAGAGAGGTCGTTCATTGCTCCCCTTCGTTCCGGCGCTGAGTGTTGCAGATGCGCTGGAGCGCCCCCCTGGAGAAGCCGCCGCCGAATAGCAGCAGTCGCTCAGCGCTCTCTTGCTCGAGTAGCCCGTGGGCCAGTTCCAGCTGTTGCTGCCCCGCGGTAGCATTGCCCAGTCGCCGAAGATGCAAGCCAGCCTGCACCAGGGGCATCGCAAACTCGGGGTCCAGCTGGTGGACGAGCTCCAGGCGTTTGAGGGCGGCCTCGGGATGCCCGGCCTGACTCTCGCACAGCGCGATGACGTAGTGGGCTTCAGGTAGACTTTCTCGCTTCTGGGCGAGCGTTTCCGCGAGGCTCTGCGCTTCGTCGCCCCGATTTCCTCTACGCCGTCACCAAGGGTATGAAACTGCTCTGCGCCAACCCCGATGTCGTGGTGGATCGTGGCGAGAGCCGCGAGTGGTGCGCCGGCTTCGACGTGCTCCCGGATCATCTGCATCCAATCCGACTTGTCCGGTGTTTGCGTTGACGTGGCTCCCCGCGCCAAGGCGGCGATTCGGTCCGTAGCTGACCCGATCGCGTCGATCCAACTATCATCGGCTGTCGCGGGAGCTGGGCGATTCGAGATCCGCTCTGGCGGTGAGGGCGGGCCTCCCAGGCGTCGATAGAAGAACGTCCCTGCTGCTTGATGCAGCTCGAACTCGTCGGATATTCCGCGTAGGGTTTCCGCGTGGCCAAGGAACAAGTAGCCGCCAGGGACTAGCTGGCGGGAGAGCTTGGATACGATCTCTGCGGCCGCAGGGCGGCTGTGATACATCAGCACGTTGCGACACAGCACCAGGTCCCACTGGCCCAGATCCGCGAGCGTGTCTGCATATAGGTTCGCGTGGCGCAGCTCGACGAGGTCCTTGGGCGCTTGCGACAATGCAAAGCGCTTCCCTTCGGGGTGGAACCACGCATCGATCGTTGCTTGCGGTGTGTCTCGCAGCGACCAGGCTGAGTAGACCGCCTTGCGGGCCAAGTCGATCGCGGGAGCGTTCACGTCGATCCCGAGGACATGCCCGCGCGCTCCACGCTCAAGCATCCGAATCGCGATGGAGTAGGGCTCCTCGCCGCTGGCGCAGCCGGCACACAGGACTCTGAGCGGGGAGCTGGCACGCTCGAGTAGCCGATCCAGAACGGCGAACTGGGCTCGATCTCGGAAGAAGTAGGTCTCCCCGACAGCGAGCTGAGCAACCAGCGCGCGAAGCTCCGGCGCCGAGCCCCGTTCCACGCGCTCGAGGTAGCTCTCGCGTGTCTGTTGAAGTCCAGCGGCGCAGCTGTGGATCGCGCTCTCTAGGCGAACCGAATCCAAGGCGTTCCCAGTCCACCCGAGTCGGTCGGTCACCACGGCGCGCGCGCGCTCTGTACCGGTGCGGTTCATCGCACGGCCTCCGCTGCGATGAGGGAAGCGTAGGCTGCTGGCTCGATCAGCCGCCCCGCCTCTAGCACCCAACACAGGCTCTCGTCGTGGGC